>JBKJUN010000417.1:0-15414 GCA_046590555.1 Bryobacter sp.
CTGCTTGATGGGGAGGGGCTTGCCGTCGTTTGCGTCGAGGTAAGGCTTGGGGTCGAAGGTGTCGATCGAGGAAGGGCCGCCGTGCATGAAAAGGAAGATGACGCGCTTGGCACGGGCCGGGAACATGGGCGACGTGGGGATCAGGGGATCTGTAGAGGAATCGGCCAGCAGCGACTGGAGGCCCAGAGAACCGAAGCCGCAGCCGGCGGCACGAAGCATGCCACGACGGGAGAGCTGAGAGTTTCTGGGGGCTTTGGTTAAAAACGAGTTGATGTCCATGATTCGTGATTCCCCTTAGTAGACAAATATGAATTCGTTGGATGCCATGAGAGCGTGAGTGAGACTGGTCCAGGCTTTGCTCTCGTCAATCTGGTCCCATTTCTTGCGGAAGTTTTGCAGGTAGGTGAGGCCGCGGTCGACCTCGCTGCCATCTGCGTTTCGGCCGAGAACTCGCAAGTAGATTTCTTCGACCCGGCGCTTGTCCTGTTGTTCCTGCTTGAGAATCTTGTCGGTGAGGGACTTGGCTTCCCGTATGACCAGAGGGCTGTTCATCACGAAGAGAGCCTGGGTAGCGACCGTAGTGGAGGTGCGCTTGCCGTCGGGGGTTGCGGCATCGCCGAAGTCGAAGAGCGTATAGAGGGTGGGTAGATTGGAACGGCGCAGCGGCAAATAGATGCTGCGCCGATTGGTCTTCTCGGGATTCATGCTGATGCGATTGGCGCTGGTTTCGCCGTCAGTTCCAACGCCCGGGTCGAGGGTACCGCCCATCGTCAGGTCGAGGTCGCCGCCGAGGGCGAGATAGGCATCACGGATTTCTTCGATGCTGAGGCGCTGGCGCGGATAGCGCGAGTTCAGGCGGTTTTCAGGGTCTTTTGCGTTGGTTGCTTCATCGAAGACTGCGCTCATCTGATATGTGCTTGAGAGCATGATCATGCGGTTTAGCTTCTTGATGGACCAGCCGCTGTCGATGAAGGTTCTGGCCAGATAATCAAGTAGTTCGGGGTTGTTGGGACGCTCGCCGAGACGGCCAAAATTATCGGGGGTGCGGACGATGCCGTCGCCAAAGTGGCCTTGCCAGATGCGATTGGCCATCACGCGGGCGGGCAATGGATTGCGGGGGTCGACGAGCCAGTCGGCAAATTCAAGGCGACCGCTTTTGGTCTTGACGGGCGGGCCGGGGGCGTAGAGGCTGAGGATTGCAGGAACAGTGCGCTCAACCGGATCTCCGAGATTATGATAGTCGCCTCGTACGAAAATCTTTTGATCCATCGTCGCACCTTCGATTACAGCGCAGGCCATTGGGATTTCTTTGGTTGGCAGTGCTTTTTCGAGCTCTAATGATTTGGCCAGTAATACCTGTACTTCGCTTAACTTTTCAGGAGTGAGCGTGGCGAGTTGTTCGACTTTAGTTCGGTAGAGAGGGCCGTCATCCTGCCACACGGAGACGAAGAAGGGGTAGTTGTTTTTTGTGAGTTTGGGGCGTGGGCCAGCCACTTTGCCGGCGCCAGGAAAGCTCTGTTGAGCTTGCTTCCACCAACTGAGATCCTGGTCGTATTGGTAGGCACCGCGGCGGAATTCTTCCTGATATTCGGCGGCGCTGTCTTTACGATTGGCGTCGTTGGCTGCACGCCATTTGGCGAGTTCAGGGCGGCTGGAAGGCTTTAGATATTCGACCCAGCGTATAAGTTCCTTTTCGTTTAACTTAGTGCCGGCGGCAACGGCGGCCAAGATTTCGTTCTGCTGGTAGACGCGGTATGCGGCCAGCATCAAATTGGCAATCTGCTTTTCGCCCTCGTTGCGGTGCTTGCGCGCATCCTTGTCGAAGTCGATGATCTCGATCACCTTTTTCTCGATATCGTTGTAGTCTGACCACTGCTTCTTGAAGGCTTCGAATTCGCCAGGAGGGGCCAGAGGGGTCTGGATGGGGTCGCCTGTTTCGCCTTTCTCGTAGCTCAGCGTAGACGAGAAGATAGCGGCCATCTGGTAATAATCTTTGGTGGCGATAGGATCGAATTTATGGTCGTGGCAACGGGCGCAGTTTGCGGTCAATCCGAGGAAGGCTTTTGCAGTGACTTCGATCTGGTCATCGACCACGTCGTAGCGCTTGAGAGGCAGATCTTTTTGAGCCAGGGCCTTCTTGCCGAGGGCGAGGAAGCCGGTTGCGACGATGCCCCGGTAGCCAACTCCGGACTTGGGATCAGCAGCAAGGATGTCGCCGGCGAGTTGCTCGCGCACGAACTGGTTGTACGGCATGTCGTCGTTAAATGCCTGTACGACATAGTCGCGATAACGCCAGGCGTGAGGGTATCGATGATCTTCGTCGCTGCCTGTTGAATCGGCGTAGCGCATGACATCGAGCCAATGGCGTCCCCAACGTTCGCCGTAGCGGGGTGATGCGAGGAGACGGTCGACCACTATCTCAAAAGCATTGGGTGACTGGTCGGCGAGGAAAGCCTTCAGTTCCTGTTCGGTGGGAGGAAGGCCAGTGAGGTCAAAGGTGGCCCGGCGCAAGAGAGTGGGCTTGCCGGCTGGCGCGGCTGGCTTGAGGGAGTTCTTCTCGAGGCCGGCGAGGATAAATTGATCGAGGGGATTTTGGGCCCAATTCTTTTGAGTCGTGGCAGGAGGTGTTAGCTTGGCCACGGGCTTGAAGGCCCAGAAATTCTTGTCGGCGTCGGAGATCACTCCGCGCAAAGCGACAGGCCGAACACCGACGCCGCTTAGAGAATTGCCCGCTACTGGTGTGGCTGCGGGAGTGGGTGCACCAGCGGCAATCCAGTCTCGAATTCCTGCGATTGCTTCCGGCGAGAGCTTTCCTTGCGGAGGCATTTTGATCTGATTTTCGTAAGTGAGAACCTGGACGAGCACGCTCTTCTCAGGGTCGGATGGCTTGCCGAAAATACCCATGGAGGCAGCTTCCTTTAGCGCATCTGGAGAACTAAGGTCGAGACCGCCACTCTTCAGCTTTGAGTTGTGACAACCCTGGCATTTAGTGGCGAAAA
Organism: Bryobacter sp.; assembly: GCA_046590555.1. GTDB lineage: Bacteria > Acidobacteriota > Terriglobia > Bryobacterales > Bryobacteraceae > Bryobacter. The sequence goes on from JBKJUN010000417.1 coordinate 3,000, forward strand.
GAGGTCTGGCGTTCTTTTCGAAGACTTCGATTTGAGCAGGGGTCTGGGCCTGGGCGAGCCCGAGATTTAGAAGGATAAGCGCGGCAAAGGAGCGCATGAACAATACCTCAAGATTGCAAATGACTGACAGCCAAGGGCTGGGCTGTGATTGAGATTCTATCATTTTCGGCAAAGGAGGCTAAACTAAAGATGAAATGATCTTCATGCGCATTTTACTTTCGCTTGCGTGTGTTGGCGTTGCTTTGGGGTGGCAACCCGCAAAGCAGCCGCTCGACCGCGCCGTTGAAGAGTTTAAAACGGTAACGCAGGAATTGGGGCTGCGCGGCGATAGCCCGGTGGCGAAGAATGCTCGGGGTTCCTTTGTCAGTGGCTGGCACGGGCGAGTCTTTGAGAATTTTCGCAATGACAAGCTGGATGCGACGCCACATGAGGTGGTGCAGCGCGGGGGCTCGCGAAACCTGTTGCGGCGGAATCAGTTTGGGTTTAATGTGGGTGGCCCGCTGGTGATCCCGAAAATTTACGAGGGATCGCGGAAGACGTTTTTTAACGTGTCCTACGAAGGAGTACGTGAACGAATCGGGCGCTCGTATCTGAGCACCGTTGCGATCGACGCGGAGCGTGTTGGGGACTTCTCGAAGACAGTGGATGCGGCGGGCAATCCGTTGCCCATCTACGATCCTCAATCGACTCGGGTGAATCCGAACTATGACCCCACTCAACCCGTGACTGGGAGTAATCCGCAATATGCGCGCGACCCATATGTGGGGAACTTAATTCCGGTTACGCGACTTGACCCGGTTGCCGTGAAAACGCTGGACTTTTACCCAAGGGCCAACTCCAATGCGGGGCCTTTTTTCAGAAATAACTACTTTGTCTTCTCACCCGAGACGAACCAGGCGAATGGAATGATCTTCAAGGTGGATCACACGCTGGGCGAGAGGCACCGGTTGACCTTCAACGGGTCGTTCACGAGCGGGTTAGCAAAGGCACCGAGACTCTTTGACACTATTGCCGATTCAGGTTTGAACGATCGTAACTTCAACGCACGTCGCGGGGTAGTCGATTGGACGTTTACGCGCAACGCTTCCACTGTGCATGCACTGACCTTTGATGTGCAGTCAGACAAGACACAGAGTGGAAGACCCGGCCAGGAAGGTGCACTTGCCACAATCGGCCTAAAAGGTCCATTGCGGGATGCGTTTCCGGTCTTTCGATTTGGGACTTATCTGTCGACCGGCCGCATGAATCCGAATATCGTGAGCGGGCACAATTACTACTACCTGACCGATGCACTATCGACAAGACTGGGCAAGCATCGCCTGCGTGGTTCGGCACAGTTTCGCCGCTATCAGGTGAATGGGTATTTGCCGCGCTGGCCGGCGGGGTCGTTCGATTTTGGACCTTCGCTAAGCTCGCTGCCTGGAGTTAACAACACGGGCCATGGCTTTGCCAGCTTCCTGATGGGACTGGCTGAAGGTGGTGCGGCAACCATTGTGGAACATCCTTCTTATTGGCGTGGAAACTATATGCGGCTGAGTGCAGCCGACACCTATGAATATGCGAAGAATCTGGTAATCACACTGTCATTCGCGGTGGAGTTGACTGGTGCGCGGAATGAGAAGTTCGACCGCTTTGGCAGCGTCGATCTGAGCGAAATCAATCCAGCCAATGGCAAGCCAGGGGCGTTGATCTTTGCCAACCGCAACGGAGTGGGCCGCGCCTTGCAGAGAGCCATATGGAGGCCAGAGACCAGCATTGGTATCGCCTGGAATCCGGGCGGGAACTCCAAGAGTATCGTGCGCTTGAGTTATGGCCTAAGCCATAGCGGGATCCCGATTTACGCCACCCAGTGGGCTTCGCAAGGCTTTGTTTCTCAGCCTGCGTATGTGTCGTCGAATATTCAATTGAGCCCGGCATTGCGGCTCAGGGATGGTGTGCCGGGGCTGGATCGTGCGCTTCCAGATTTGCGCCCGGATGGCGCGAATTTCACGATCGCCGATCTTGTGCAACGACAGGGCGACGTGCCGCGTTACCAATCAGCTGGTTTGTCTTATGAGAGGACATTGCCAGGACAGACGGTGTTGAGTGTGAGTCTTGGACATGCGCGAGGGCAGCGACTATTTGCGCCAAGCAATGCGGCCAACCCAAATTCGATTTCGCTGTCCTACCTTGGGGAGCGCGATGCCCTGAACAGCGAAGCGTTTCGCCGCATGATTCGACCCTACCCGCAGTATCAGAAATTCAGTCTTTTCAATTCCTGGCCATCAGGTAATTACAAGCGGAATGCGGCTGTGGTTCGCGCTGAGAAGCGATCAGCGAATGGACTGGTCTTGAATTCGACTTATGAGTTCTCAAAGCAGATGGACGACTACTCGGGCCCTGTTGGCGTTCAGGATTTTTACAACATAAAGAACGAATGGAGCAAGACGCTGAGCAACAATCCACACCGGCTTTCGTTGAGCTTCAGCTATGAATTACCGGTTGGTGCAAAGAAGGCTTTTCTTGAGTTTCAAGACTGGCGGCGTTATCTAGTGGACGGCTGGGCCGTGTCTGGAATCACTTCGATGCAAAGCGGCGAGCCACTGGGATTACGACCGCAGTTCAACAATACCGGTGGAGTGATTGAAGCCCTGCGTGTGAATCTGGTGGATGGAGTGGACCCACACGTAGAGAACCCTGGCCCGAACCGGTGGTTCAACCCGGCAGCCTTCGCACAGCCACCTGACTTCACTGCTGGTAATGGCCCCAGAACGCATCCGCAACTGGTGGGCCCTGGATCTCAGAACCACGACCTGTCGGTGAGCAAGAGATTCGCTTTGTCGGCTGAGCGCGTGGTGGAACTTACAGCGACAGGATTCAATTGGACCAATGTCGGGAACTGGGCCGACCCTGATGTGGTGATTGGGCCAGCATCGGCACCGAATGTAAATGCGGGCCGCAGTATTGAATCGAGAGGTGGACGAGTGGTCCAATTAGGGTTGAGGTTGAGCTTTTGAGACGCTTGAGCCTATTGACGTTGATGATCGCCGCATTGCTGAGTGCGGAAGAGGGCTCCGGGTCTGCGCCCAAAGCAGCGCGGACGTTGGTGCGCGTTACGGCCGGGGAACAGGAGCCCTCGTTTGAGAAGAAGTCCTTTACAGCAAAGCTCGATGGCAACCCGGCGAAAATCTTGCGCGTGTTGGGGCCGGAAGATGATCTCGTGCTGTTGCTGGTGCTCGACTTAAGTGGCGATCAGGCTTTGGTGGATGCTGCTCGTGAGGCGTTGACCGGCCAGATCAAGAGCTTGCGCAAGAATCACTGGGTGGGGCTGATGCGAGCGCAGGATCGCTTTGAAGCCATCGTGGATCCCACAGCAGACAGGGAGAAGCTAAGCATCGCAGTGAGAGATTATGCGGCAAGCGGGAAGGCTGGATTGTTGAACACGGTTGAGGTGGCGGCGGCCCTGGGGCAGCGGCTTTTACAGCGGAGTGGTGTTCGCGTTGCTGTGATGTATGTGACCGACAGCAACATTGCCAATTACCGCGAAGACTACACCAACCCGGTTATCAATTCAAGCGACTCACGGGACTTGAGCCGCAAATTTCCCGATGAACTTGTGAAAGAGAAGATTCAGAAGATCTCAGATCAACTGGCAAAGTTTGAGACGCCAATATATGTTGTGCAGTTGAGTTTCTTTGGAGATGCAATCAATCAGGCTTATCAGCGTGGGCTCTTGCAACTTGCGGAAGAATCTGGTGGATCAGGCGTATTTTGCCGAAGCCAGGGCGAAATTCCGGCAGCGATTGAACAGGTATTGACGTCAGCTTCGAAGCACTGGAGTATTGCGGTGGAACTAAAGAACTCAAAGGTGCGATCGGTGAATGTAGATCTTCGCAACGGGGAGCGGGAAGTACCAAGCCGGGCGCGTTTTGCGCTTGGAAAGTGAGTCGCGCATGAAGAAATTTACAATAGCGTTGGTGGTGGCGGTGCTGGCTGTAGCTGGTTGGCTTGGTTGGCGTGCAGAGCATCAGCGGAGGGTTGCCATGAATCGGGTGACACAACTCGAGGGAGAACTGGCCAAGCGTGGCGTTGTCATCCCTCCGGTGGAAGAGGCTGTTGCCGAACGAGTGGAGCCTGCGCCGGTCAAGCCTACTGTGGCTCCCAGGGAGGCCGTCGATGTTAGCAAGTATTTGCGGATGATCGATGAGTTGCGCAATCGGGCGCATGAGTTGGAGAAAGATCTCCAGGGTTCGCGGCAGGCCGAGGAACAGGCGCAGGAACGTATCGCCGAGAAGGCGGAGGAAGCCAAGAAGTTGAGCGAGCAGGCGGCGAGCGTAAAGGAAGATGCGCTGCGGCAGCTGAGGGTAAGCGAGGCTCTTGACACGGAGTTGAAGTTCAAAGCGCAGCGCCTTGTGCAAGTTGAGACCAGTGAAAAGATGTTGCAGGAAAAACTAAGCAAGGCAGAGTTGGCCGCCAAGCGCGTGGTTGTGGTGTCGAAAGATGTTGAAGACCTGAATCGCAGACGTGAGGCTACTTTGCTGACGCTGGAGCGGCGGTACCGGGAAGTGACGGATCTCTATCGGAATTTTAGCTTGAGCATGCAGACGAGGGAAAACCCGGGACAGGGCTTACAGGCGGGAGACCTATCGCGGATTCAAACGGCGTTGCAGCAGGCCGAAGAAGAGTTGCGGCAACTGCGAAGCCTGAATGCCAGAGTTGCGGAATTAGGTCGGGGGAAGTAAAAAAGGCCAGCCCGGAGGATGGCCTTTTCGTTTGCGCCGGCTATTTAGAATTGGAACTGTAACGTGACATTCATCAGAGGCTGGCCACCGAGCGATGCCGTGCGCGGGTCATCCTGCAGTTTGCCAAAGGTTGCGGGGTTGCGGAAATCCACTGTGGTTGTGGGTCCGGAAAAGTTGTAAGTTTTGAAGGCATTTTGCATATCCCAGCGGAATTGCGCTCTTACTTTCTCCTTGATCATGAAGTTCTTCTGAGCTGAGATTTGAGCCCAGGCCATACTGGGGCCGGTCAGGATGTTGCGACCTGCATTGCCGATCTGATAAGCATCGGGGTAGGCGAAGGCAGACTGATCGATTACGGCAGGGCGATTGTTGAGAACGAAGCGGTCAGGGCCCCCGTTGTTCCACTTGCTGAAATCGTAGTCTGGAGTGCCAACCAGATTCGGGCGGCGTGCACCGGCGAAACCGGGCCAGTAATTATTGGGGCTATTGGCAAAGCTGAAGTTGAGCGGGTTGCCGGTTTCCATCGTTTGTATGGTCGAAATTTGCCACCCTCCGAAGAGCACATCTTTGAAACCGCCGCCACTCATGTACTTCTTGCCTTTGCCAATGGGCAGTTCGTAATTTGCGGTGGCGATAAAGCGATGGGTCCGATCATAGCCGGCGCGAGCCTTTTCCAATCGACGATTCTGAATTGGGGCAACGCCGCCGCCAGAGTTATCTGTATCGGCGCTGTTGATGGCCTTGGACATCGTATAGAAGGTGTTCAAGTAGAAGCCCGAGGACATGCGCTTTTCAAGTTTGATCGTTCCCGAGTGAAAGGTGGAATGACCAAAGTTGGAACGCATGGTGATGTTGCCAAACTGCGGATAGGGGCGGAGGTTTTGAGCTGAAGCCAGAGCGGCATCGCGCTGTGCGGGAGTTGAAGAAGCCAGGAAGTCGCTTCCGAAGCTATTCACTTCCCAACGTTCGATCAAGCCCACGCTACCTGATGCCTGGTAGCTACCTTCGATGAGGTAGTTGCGGGCAAATTCATGCTGGATGCTGAGGTTCCAGTTCATAACGTAGGGATTGCGCAAATTCGGATCCCACTGGCTGATGTTGCGACCACTGAAGTTCGTTCCGAGGAAGGGGCTGGTGCCATTGACGATTACGGGTGATCCCGGCTTGATGCCCCTGCTGATCTGATAGATCGGAGTAGGATCACCCGGAAGAGGCTGTTGAACAGCGGTGCCGACATATTCGTCATATTGGTCGCGGCCCGTAGGGAATTTAACGTCTACCGTGTAGAAGCCAAAGCCGCCCCGGAAGACCCATTTCTGCGATGGGTGCCAAGCCAGGCCGAGGCGAGGGTTAAAGTTGTTGCTATCGCGTTTGTTCAATCCTGATTTGGGATGGGTCACGCCACCCCTGCGGCCAGTAAGCGTATCAGTGGCGTTCGGATCAAACTGGCTCATTGCCCCGTACTTGGTGTTGTAGGGATCTTCGTTGGAATAGCGCACTCCGATGTTGGCTGTAAGTGTTGGAGTGATCTTCCAATCGTCTTGGAAATAGAAGCTGTGGATGGAGGATCGAGGCAGCCAACTGGTCAACTCTGAACGGAAAGTAGCGGAAGTGACATAGCCACTGAGGAAGCCAGCGAAGGGGCTGCCGGTGTTTGGAATAGCATTTCCTGCGGGTTGCAGTCCCGTGGTGGAACCAGAGAAATCGAAAACGACCGGATTAGCCAGAGTAGCCGAATTCAAACGGAAGCGAAGCAGGTCGTAGCCCATCTTGAAGGCATGTGTGCCTCTAATGATCGACAAGTCATCGCGGAAGGAAAGGGTTTCGTTCGCAAAGCGGCTGGGGGTTGCACCACTTAGGCCGTACATGGTGGCGGGCGAGTTGCGGTCGCCACTCCCAAAGGCGGGCATCAAATCCCCATTCACATTTGGAATGCCAAGCTTGGATGCCCAATCCTCCTGGTACGAGGGGACAATCGTTTGCCCAGCCCGGCGATAGTAGCCCACGCGAGCATCATTCACCACGGAGGGAGAAAGGATGTAAGTCTTACCGAAAGACATGTTCTGACTCCGGCTGGGATTTCGGTTGCCGGACGAACCATCAAAGACGCCGCGATCAGGGCGGATATTCCAGGGCCGCTGCAAGCCCGGCAGGAACTTGTTGTCCGTCCAGGAATAATAGATCTTGAACTTCGAACTGAACTGATGATCTAGCCGCAGGTTCATGTCGTTCTGGTAGACCTGAGCAAGTTCATCAGCGAGATAGTTGCCGGTTGCGCCGGTGGAATTGAAGGCACCAGCTCTGTTTGGCTGCTGCCAGGGATCGAATTCGAGCACCTTGCGAGCAACTGGGTCAATGCGGCTGACAGGAATGCGATTGCCTGCGAATTGGTCGCGCAGCCAGACACCGTTGACTTGACGTGTGGTTGCCGGGTCGAAAATCGGGTTGGCTCCAGCAAAGGTGAAATCACCCTGGCGCATGCCGAGACTCGGGACAGATGCGTCGACTTGGGCGACTTTCTTTTCATGTAGACGCTGGAAGCCGAACAAGAAGAATGTCTTGTTACGGCCGTCGTAAATTTTCGGAATCATCACAGGCCCGGAGATATTGGCGTCAGGCATCATGAAAAAGCCTGGAACACCGTTTGGCCTTCCAGGTGAGGGCTGTGAAGATCGCAGCCGGTCGAAGAACAATCGGTGTTGCATATTGCGTGTGCGGCCAAACCAGGACCCCATACCGTGTAGTTCGTTGGTACCGCTCTTCTTGACGGCGCTAATCACACCGCCGGCCGAGTGGCCATATTCGGCAGGAGGCAAGGTGGTGATTACCTTCACTTCAGCCACTGAGTTCAGCATCGGACGGCTGGTCTCGGTACCGCTACTTTGATCGTTGCCATTTACGCCGTCTTCAAAGAGACCGATCGCCCCGGCCCGCTGGCCGGCCAAATGATAAGCACCGAGGCTGCCACCGAAGGCATAGCCACCAGTGGTCATGCCGGGGACGATGTTCATCGTTGAGTTTACGAAGCGTTGGTAGAGCGGAAGGTCATAGAGCACTTGGCCCGTTACCACGGTGCCCGTACTAGAAGTTTCAGTTTCGAGCAACGGAGAAGCAGAAGTGACTTCCACTGTTTCTGTAAGACTTCCAACTTGTAGAGCGACGTCTACAGCGAGTGTGTCGCCTGTGCGGAGATCCACAGTCTCGGTCATCTTTTTGAAGCCCGCACCTTCAAAAACAACCTTGTATTGCCCAGGTTGCAGAGAAAGGACACGGTAGATTCCTTCATTGTTAGTGATGCCGTTGGATGTGATGTTGGTGGCCGTTTGAACGATGAGCACTTTCACATTAGGCACAACGGATCCACTGGAATCTGTGGCTCTACCGGTAATGGTGGAAGTACCGATCTGCGCCCACATTGGAGTAAGAAGCGAAGCGAGTACGGCAAACATGGCTAGTTTCTTCGTCATGGAAAATCCTCTTAAACTTGAGCTGAAAGTTTGGTTTACATCTTGAAGCTGCGGTGAAGTATATAGCAAAATAAATTGGAATGTAAGCCACACTAATGTCTGCGAGGTTGACACATGATTGTTCGACGTGGCGTCTTGATTGGAGCTGGCTACTTTAGCGATTTCCATCTTGATGCGTGGCAGCGCTTGCCGGGCGTCGAGATTGTATGTGTCTGCGATCTCGATGCAGGCAAAGCTCGGGCGGCGGCAGACAAATACGGCATTGCGAAGATTTCAACAGATCCGCAAGCGGCAATCGCAGAAGAGGGAATCGATTTCGTCGACATCGCGACGCCACCGCCGGGACGGATTGCACTTGTCGAAGCAGCCGTAAGCAGGGGTTTGGCCGTGATCTGTCAGAAACCCCTGGCTGCAGATTTTGCCACGGCAAAGCGGATTCTCGACATTGGTGATGCATCGCCTGCGCCGTTTATGGTGCATGAGAACTTCCGCTTCCAACCCTGGTATCGCGAGATCAAACGGTTACTCGATGGCGGCATCATTGGCAACAAGCTGCATTCCATCACGATGACCTCACGCATGGGTGATGGATGGGGAGAAGACGCTTATCTTGGACGCCAACCCTACTTCCGCACGATGCCTCGCCTGCTGGTGCATGAGACGGGGATTCACTTTGTCGATACCTTTCGTTATCTGGCGGGAGAGATTGTAGAGTGCTCGGCAAAGCTGCGGCGGCTCAATCCAGTCATTGCTGGCGAAGATACAGGACGATTGAGCTTCCGCTTCCGCAGTGGAGCAGAGGCAGTCTGGGATGCGAACCGCTACAACGAATCGCTTAGCGATGACTTCCGGTATACCTTCGGCGAATTGCTCGTTGAGGCTGATGGTGGCAGCATCTGGCTTGGATTTGACGGATCGATCCGCATCAAGCAACTCGGGCAGCCCGCCTATCTACACGAATATGCCCACAATCGCCTGGGCTTCGGCGGTGATTGCGTCTATGCCTGCCAGCAACACTTTCTTGACGTGCTCGACGGTAAGGTAAAGTGCGAGACCTCCCCGCGTGAGTATGAGAAATCATTGCGCGTGGTTGAGGCGCTGTACGATTCCGCTCGCAGCTCACCGGCCAAGTCAAGGCGTGTGATCGACCTCAGTCTGCCAGTCTCGAATTCGCTTCGCGGCGTGAATATCAGCAGTGCCAAGACCATCGAGGCCGATGGATGGAATGCCAGCACACTCATGCTCTACTCCCATGCGGGCACCCACATGGATGCTCCCCGGCACTTTTTGCCCGAGGGCGCTAGCCTCGATCAACAGGATCTCGCCGCTTGCTGCGGCCCCGCCCGCGTTGTCGATCTGTCGCCTGCACAACCGCGCCAATTGTTGACGGTGGAGGATGTCGAATCCCGCCTTGGAGCAGTCTATCCAGGCGAGAGGCTGCTGTTCAGGACGGACTGGTCCAAGCGGATTGGCACTGCTGAGTATCGTGACCAGTTGCCGCGAATCTCAATTGAACTCGCGCATTGGCTGGTTGAAAAGAAGGTCGCGCTCATCGGAGTGGAGCCGCCATCGGTGGCCGACGTAAACAACATGGCCGAACTCACTGCGGTGCATCAAACGTTGTTTCGAGGCGGAGTTGTCATCGTGGAGGGCCTCGCTAGCCTGGACCAGATCACGCAGGCGGAGGTTGAGTTTATTGCCTTGCCACTGAAGATTCTCGAAGGCGATGGATGCCCGGTTCGGGCCATTGCGATCGAAGAGGCGGGCTGATGCTGGGCTGCATTGCCGATGACTACACGGGGGCAACAGACCTATCTTCGATGCTGGTACGGGCAGGCTTGCGCGTGGTGCAGGTCTTTGGCCCGGAGACCAACGTGCCAGTGTCTGATGTTGACGCGGTGGTGGTGTCGCTGAAATCGCGATCCATAGCCGCCGCCGATGCCGTGGAGATGTCGCTGAAGGCACTTCGTTTTTTACAATCGATTGGGGCGCAGCGCTTCTTCTTCAAATACTGCTCCACTTTCGATTCCACCCCGGCTGGCAACATTGGCCCTGTGGCTGAAGCTCTAGGTGATGCGCTTGGCGTCAAGCAGATTTGGTACGTGCCTTCATTCCCGGAAAATGGCCGCAGTGTCTACTGCGGGAATCTTTTTGTTAATCGCGTTCCACTCAATGAAAGCGGGATGAAAGATCATCCGCTCAACCCGATGAAGGACAGCAATCTGGTGCGAGTGTTGCAGGCGCAATGCAAGGTCAGGGTCGATTTTCTGGCGCTCGATGAGCTGCGCTCGGGAAACACAAGCCGGCTTGGAGACGGCCACTGGATCATTGATGCCATCCACGATCAGGACTTGCAACAGATAGCCTTGCTTGCGCGCGATCAGATTTTGCTGACTGGTGGATCGGCGATCGCACGCTTCTGGATGGAGGGTAAGGCAAGGGCGAATCCAGCAACAAGTGTGTCTGCCCCGCTGGCAACAGTGATCCTGGCAGGAAGCTGCTCGATCGCAACACGCCAACAGATCGAAGCCTTCGGGCCAGCGTTGCGACTGGATGTGATCGCTGCGTCTGAAAGCGAGGCCGCCTTTGAGGCGGTGGTAGAAGCGGCTGTAGCGTGGTGCCTTGAGAATTCCCCAGCGCTGATCGCCTCTGGTGCTGATGCTGCTGCAGTTGCTGCAACCGTCGCAAAACTGGGCGAGAAGCGTGCTGCAGATTTGACCGAATCGCTCTTTGCCCGAATCGCCAAAGCCCTGGCCGCCAAGGGTGTCAATCGTATCATCGTCGCTGGGGGTGAAACCTCGGGCGCGGTTGTGAATGCATTAGGCATCGATGCCATTCGGATTGGGGAGGAGATCGCTCCTGGCGTGCCTTGCGTGCACACATTACGAGAGCCTTATCTCTCGCTGGCCCTTAAGTCTGGTAATTTTGGTGGCACGGATTTCTTCATGGATGCCGTCCGCAAATTGAATTGAACTGGAGAGCAGATGCAAACGGAACGTGAGATACGAGAGCAGATGGCACTGCATGGCAAGTCCCTATACGATCGCGGACTCACGCCGGGAAGCTCTGGCAATATCAGCGTGAGATTGCCGGACGGGATGTTGATCACGCCCACCAACTCTTGCCTCGGGCGGCTCGACCCAGACTCGATCTCGCGCCTGGATTCAAACGGCAATCTGCTGTCGGGCAAGCCGCCTTCGAAGGAACTCTTTCTGCACCGCGCTTATTACGATTCCCGGTCGAAGGAGACTGCAGTAGTGCACCTGCACTCGACTTGGTCTGTCGCAGTCAGTTGCCTGGCCGACATCGACCCGGAGAATGTTTTGCCGGCGATCACCGCCTACTATGTGATGCGCGTGGGACGGCTACCCCTGATCCCTTACTTTGCGCCCGGGAACAAAGACCTTGCCGCTGCTGTAGCCGAAGCCTCGCGCGCGGCGAAGGGAGTTCTGCTGGCGAATGACGGGCCGGTTGTGGGTGGAAGCGACCTAGATACCGCAGTCTACGCAGCTGAAGAACTGGAGGAGACCGCGAAGTTGCACATGATCTTAAGATCCCTGCCGACACGCTTTCTCACAACCGATCAACAATCGGAGCTACACCGGCTCTTTCCGTCCTAGCGACTCTCTATTTGCTGCCAGATATACTGGAAACAATGCTTACTGACGGTCCTACCGAGACTCCTGCCTCGTCCGAAAAGACCCCATCCAACTTCATCCGCGACATCATTATTCAGGATATTCAGAATGGAAAGAATGATGGGCGTGTCCACACCCGCTTTCCTCCAGAGCCCAACGGCTATCTTCACATTGGTCACGCCAAGTCCATTTGTCTGAATTTCGGCCTGGCTAAAGATTTTGGTGGCAAGTGCAATCTGCGTTTCGACGACACCAATCCTTCGAAGGAAGAAACTGAATACGTCGATAGCATCATCAACGACGTTCGCTGGCTTGGATTCGATTGGGAAGACAGAATCTTCTACGCCTCCGATTATTTCGAGCAGCTCTTTCAGTGGGCCGTGCAACTGATCGAGCAAGGCCAAGCTTACGTCTGCGACCTCAGCGCCGATCAGGTTCGCGAGACCCGCGGCACGACTACTGAGCCGGGCACCGAGAGCCCCTACCGCAACCGTTCCGTCGAAGAAAATCTCGACCTCTTCCATCGTATGCGCGCCGGTGAGTTCCCCGATGGCTCCCGCACGCTGCGATCCAAGATCGACATGGCGTC
>JBKJUN010000540.1:0-5163 GCA_046590555.1 Bryobacter sp.
CTCGTCGACAAAGCTTCCAAGGCAAACATACCCGACACCCAGGAAGCCAGTTTCGACTTCGGCGACGTTAAAGTCATTTGGACCCATCGCTCCTGGGGAGCGCCCCCAGACCCCAAATACCCTTGGGGTGCCACCTTCTACGGTGACAAAGCTACCCTCAAGGCAAGCGTTCAGGGCTACGACTACGTGCCTCTCGGCAAGGGCGAATCCGCCGTCCACAAGGATGTAACTTACGAGCTTGAACAATACCCGGAAGACAAGACCGAACAGGACCTCGAAAAGCATGTCGCCCCGGCCATCCGCGGGCACATGAGAGACCTTCTCGCTGCCATCGACAAGCGCTCACGCCCTGTCGCCGATATCGAACAGGGCCACATCTCAACGGCGTCCTGCATCCTTGCCAATCTCTCGATGAAACTCGGACGCACGCTCAGCTACGATCCCGCCAAAATGATCGTTACCAATGACAGTGAAGCAACCAGGATGCTGCGACGGCCCTACCGCAAGCCCTATATTCATCCTGATCCGAAGGACGTCTAGGGCTTCGAGCTCTCCACATCGGCTTGGCGCCGCCTCAAAATCATTAGTCTCGTCCGCTGAGAATCCAGGTCGGTCCGGTCCGGGTAGATCTTCATGAACTGGTCGAAAAGCTTTTCGGCCTCATCCAGTTTCATCTCCGCAAGCTTTGTCTCATACAACATCAACATAGCGTTCGGGCTATCTGGCGTGTACTTGAGATATTCCACTAATAGCTTCTCAGCCTCGCGATACTCCTTGAGATCCAAATGAGCGACCGCAAGATTCAGCTTCGCGGCCCAGTTCCCGTTTACCGCAATTGCACGGCGATAAAAATCCTTGGCGGCTTCAAAGTTTTTCTTTTGCGACTCAATGTCCCCAAGAAAATTGAAGCCTCTCCCAACGAAATCCTGGTTTTTGTCTGCCATCGCCCAGTCCACCATCTTCCAGGCCCGCTCGGTTGCGGTGTCGTAGCGCTTTGCGCCCATGTAGATCCCCACAAGTCCTTCCAGCGTCGTCAGGCTTTTCGGATTGACAGCGTAGTCCTGCTCATACAGCTTCATCGGAGTCTCATAATCGCGAGACCGCAGATGGCTCACCACCGCCAGTGGGATCACCAGTGCGGCCACGATTCCCATGCGTATCCAGAACTTCGGTATCCAACGCCAAAGCCCAACCATCAACAACCCGATAAGAGCTACCGACGGCAAATACATCCTGTACTCCATAGCCGGTTCAAATGGGATTGGCAGAACCGAGGAAGTCGGAGATAGCACCAGCAGCGGGAAAATCACAGCCACAGCAAGCCACCGCGACCAGCGCAGGCAATAGACGGCCACCGCAATGTAGACCAACAGGAAAATCAGGCCCGGAACCCATTCAGCCCAGCTCTCAACCGGCCGAATATAGGGATAGAACATCAACTTCACCGGCCAGAACAGCTTTGAGAAATAAGTAAGGATGACACCGCATTGCACCTTGAAATATTCCGAAGTCGTCGCCAGCGGCATTCCTTCAGCGAAGATCTCATTCCGCCGGCCACCGCGCAAATGGTAGAAGCAGATCAGAAGCCACGTTGAAATGAGTACTGCATAATATTGCCATCGCTTCCTGAAAGTCTCCACCACCCCCACTCCGCCTTGCGCCCAATCCACTAAAAAGAGAGCACCCGGCAATGTAACAGCCACTTCCTTACAAAGGAAAGAAGGAATCGCCAGAAAGTAACTGGCTCTCTCCCAGCCACGAAGAAGGCAAGCCATCGAAAGAACGTAGAAGAGCACCAGCAAAGTCTCTTGCCGGCACATGATATAAGCGACAGGCATCGTTGCAAAAGGGTGTACGGCCCATACAAACATCAGTCCCGCCGCCATCCAAAAGCCGCTTTCCTCAGCAGGATCCCGCCCCCTTTGGCCCTGCCAAATCCCCCAGATCGTCAGGAAGAACCACATCATTGCTCCCGCCGCGATCCAGTGATGGATCAGGTTGCTCACATGATACGCCCCTGGATCGAGCCCCGCCCATTGGTAATCGATCATGAACGAAAGTGCCGAAACAGGATGGTGGTCTACCGCCCGCACATTACCGTGCCCGCGAACCATGCTCCAAAGATTGTCAACCGTGACATGGCGGATGTCCGAGTTGTTCTGGATCCCGCTGGAATCGTCCAGCAGAAAAGAGCCGCTCATCGCCGGATAAAACACAATAATCAAGAGCGGCAATAAAGCAAGCCAGGCAAGGACCGGTTTCAGGAACGGTCTGGAAGGAGTTAAATTTTCGACCACGTCTTAGCAGACTAACATCGACTTGGCACTTCAGCGCTTGGGAAACTGAACCGTCGCCGCGCGAGGACTCGGCTTCGCTCCTCCTGCCGGCGACTTTTCCTGCACGACAATACGATTGAGAACCCGCTTGGCACCCGCCGATTTTGCCATCCGCGTCGCCGCCCCCTTACGCTGTGGAATCTTCACTGTGCCAGACCACTCCACAGTCCCGCCCTCGACGCGATAGTGCAAGCCATCTGACTTCAGTTTCGATCGAGCCATTTTCGATTTCAGTCTCGAAGTTATCAGTGCGTCTTCGCCACTGCCACCCCACAGCGAAAGCACAACAAGCAGGGACGCAAGAATACGCAGCATGACTGCATAGTGCCGGTCCGCCGGGAATTCTCTCAACTGGACTTTATCCGCAAACTGAGCGGCCGGCTTCAAACGCACCAGGTTGTGTCGTCCGATACGGTACCCGGCCTCCTGTCACCAATCTGTAACCTCAACATGGATATCCTTAGAGATCATGCCCCGCCTCACTGGCCGCATCTTCCTGAAACTCATCACGGCCGTCCTCGGAGTCCTGATTACGTGTCTCGTCGCTGTCGACTTCATGGCTTCCCGGATTGCAGAAGACACCTACGTCGACACACTCAAGGCAGAACTCTCCCAGAAGTGCAACATTCTCGCACTTGAAGAGTCTTCGATGCTCACCGACAATAATCACCTTCTTGCTGTAGCCCGTGCCGCAGGTGGGCGTATCAGCATCGTGCGCCGCGATGGCACAGTGCTTGCCGATACCGAACAGTCTCCCGGCAAAATGGACAACCACTCCAACCGGCCCGAAATCATCGAGGCGCTGAAGGGGGGCATGGGGTCAGACAAGCGGCTTAGCGCTTCTGTCGGCATCAACTACCTCTACGTCGCTGTGCCGGCCCCCTCAGGCGCACTTCGACTCGCCGTTCCCCTCAAAGAGGTGCAGACACAGGTCAACATCATCCGCGGCCACCTGCTCACCGCAACCGGTATCGCCTTCATCCCCGCCATCATCCTCACTGCCTTCTTCGCCCGCTGGGTTTCGCGCAAACTGGGCCAGATCATCGATTATGCAGCTCAACTGGCACAGGGAAACTTCCAGGCCCGCCTCAAAGTTACAGGCTCGGACGAACTCGGAATCCTCGGCAGCAAATTGAATGAGACCGGAGAAAAGCTCGAAGCTATGTTTGAGCAGCTCGAGCGAGAACATTCAGAGCTTGAAAAGCTCGAACGCGTGCGCAAAGACTTCATCATCAACGTGTCCCACGAATTACGTACGCCGCTGGCATCTATCCAGGGTTATACCGAAACTCTTATCGATGGCGCCATCGATGACCCCGTCCACAACATCAAGTTCCTCAACATCATCAGCGCGAACGCCGCCAGGCTCGGCCGCCTGATTGCCGACTTGCTCACCCTCTCAAGAATCGAACTTGGCATCACCAAATTCCAGTTCGCCAGCTACTTCGTTATGGGCCTCCTTCAGGGCTGTCAGGAATCACTGATTCCGATCGCCGCAAAAAAGCAGATCGATCTTGTAATCGAAGGCGTACCCCTCGAAGCAGACGGGTCTTTCCTCGAAGTCTTCTGTGACGCCGAAGCCGTCCACCAGGTGATCTCCAATCTGCTCGACAACGCAATCAAATACACCCCCCAAGGTGGCCGCATCAATCTACAATCGAGAATCTTCGACCATCCGGAACACAAGATTCCTTTCGTCGAAATCTCGGTAAAAGATACCGGAGCCGGCATCCCTCAGGAAGACTTGCCGCGGCTTTTTGAACGCTTCTACCGTGTCGACAAAGCCCGCTCGCGCGAACTCGGCGGTACCGGCCTCGGCCTGGCCATCGTTAAACATATGGCCAAAGCGCACGGCGGCGAAGTGGGTGTAGAAAGCGCTGTCGGCAGCGGCAGCCGCTTCTGGTTCACACTGCCCACTCGCGACATCGGCCTCGAAGAGATACAGACGCTACAGCCTGAACTTACCGCCTCGGCATCAAGATAACGACATAACCTAGACCTAATCTGCAAATTAAATTATTTCTGATATAGTCGGAGTATCTCGTTGCTCCTATGAAAACACTACGTCTGCTGTTACTTCTCACACTCACCTTCCTTGCTGCTTTCGCACAATCCGATCGCGGCACCATCACCGGATCGATCTCTGACGCCAGCGGTGCACTGATCCCCAACGCATCAGTCGTGATTGTAAACTCGGCCACAGGCATCAAGCTTGAAACCAAGACCACCGGCACCGGCAGCTTCACCGCTCCCTACCTCAGCGCGGGCGTCTATGACATCACAGTCGAGGTGCAGGGCTTCCGCAAATATGTCCAGAAAGGCGTGCGCGTCCAAGTAGCCCAAACCGCTGCCATCGACATCGCCCTCCAGCTCGGCTCTGCCGCCGATTCGATCTCGGTAACCGCTGAGGCCCCGCTCCTCAACACCGAAAGCGCAGCAGTCGCCACCACCATCAATCGCGAACAGCTCAACCAGTTACCCCTCAACTTCGCCATCGGCCAAGGTGCGATCCGCAATCCGCTCAGCTTCGCCCAGCTCTCACCCGGTGCCTCCATAAACGGCTGGAACAACATCAAAGTCAACGGAGCTCCCGCAGGAACCTTCAAGATCATCTTTGAAGGCCAGGACACCACAAGCGCCCTCGACGGCCGTGTCTCGGATGAATCACAAGCCTCAGTAGAAGCAGTCGAAGAATTCACGCTCCAAACCTCAAACTACTCTGCCGAATTCGGCCAGGTCGGCGGCGGTCTCTTCAACTTCACGTCCCGTTCGGGCACCAACACCTACCATGCCTCCGTCTACGACTACTTCGTCAACGAAGCCTTCA
>JBKJUN010000592.1:0-13072 GCA_046590555.1 Bryobacter sp.
TCCTTCTGAAGCGGCATTCTGCAATTGAACTTGCGCCGCATCAGCCTCAACCGTAATCTGTTGCGCCAGATCACCCACCTCAAGTCGCACGCTCACCGTCAGCTTCTCGGCAACATGCAACTCGATCCCGGATTGCGTATAGCGCTTGAACCCAGGTGCCTCCACCTCAACTGCATAGAGCCCGATCGGCAGCAAGGTAGCAACATAACCTCCACCCTCATCAGAACGAATCGTTCGAACCACCGCCCCGCGCTCGGTCGAGCGCACTCGAACCGTCGCCCCTGCTACGGCCACGCCAGTTGAATCGACAACATTCCCCAAAATAGCCCCTGTAATCTCCTGACCCCAGGCACTCAGACCAATCAAAACAGAAAGAAGCAGCGCTCTGCACATCCTTAGATTATGGCGCTTCGCGTAGGCACCCACAAATCTGTCCAGGCCAGCTTCAACTCGCCAATCATCTCCAGCCCAAACTCACTCCGCTTCAAATCATTCGCCGCGCTATTACCTGTACCAAGCACAAACTTGCACCCAGCCTCCTTGGCCATCCGCAGAAACGCCAAATTCGGCAAACGATACCGGTCATTCATCTCGATTGCCACCTGACGCGCAGCAGCCGCATCTACCAGTAGCCGCATCCGCGCCGGAGTCCACAACCGCGCATGGTCCTTGCTAATGCTATCGGGCAAGAAAGTCGGAATCGCCAAAATATCCATCGGCGTCTTAGTCAACAGGTGCACTGTCCGCTCCACTAGCTCATCCACAAACGCATCCGCATTCGCAATCGGTCCGATATCTTGTGGTCTGTATAACCGCGTCCAACGCCCGTTGTCATCCGTCCAGATCATCCCATCGTTAAAAATGAAATCCACCCGGTCGGTCACTTTCGCGCTAAAGACCTTCATCCAATCCGCGCCTTCAGCCTGCATCCCGACATAAGCCGCATGGCCCTTCACACTATCGATGAACCCAAGCGCACCGGCCTCCGTGTTGAATTGGCTCTGCCGCCCGCAATTCGCCGCAATCCCGTAGTAAATCCCGTCCCGTTTGCTCTTCTCGAGAGCCTCCTTCACCCCAAGCCCCGGTTTCAGGTGTACATGCCAATCCACAAGCGGATAGTTCTTAGCCCCAAGCGCGATGATCTTCCGAAACGTCTCATCTACTTCAGGCAGAGCCTCCGGTGTCGCCTCGCTATCCCCAAGCGACCGCACCCTCAATCCACGAAATTGCACGAGCGAACCTGCGTCATGACACTGCAACGCAAACAGTCCCTCACCGAGAAACCGCCCCGTCTCCTGAGTCGGCGGCAACACTGGCGTTGCTGGCTCGGTGTAATCCACTGTCAACATCCCGTTCACCCGCACCTGGATATTCTTCCCCCTCACAGCAATGGCGATCCGAAACCACTCGTTGTCACGCACCAACTGCTGCGGCACATTACGAATCGAATACAGCGACCCGGTGCGTTTCCGCTCCCGATATGTGCCCTCCCCCAGCGCCGTATTATTCACCTGAACTTCAAAGCCCTTCTTCGGGAATCCTCCCTCCTGAAATGCCGTATGAAAATAAATACCCGAATTGCATCCCGACCGGGTCAGCACCTCCCCTTCAAACTCGAAATTCTTGAAGTTCCGCAAGGTGTAAAACAGATGCGAAGCCGGCCCAGCCCCCACCAGATGCCCATCCTTCACCGTCCACGAACCCGGATTTCCGCCCGCTTTCCACCCATTTAGAGTGGCTCCATCAAACAAATCAAGCCATCCAGTGGCGCCTGAAACTACGGCTGCAGAGGCTGTTGCAAGGAACATGCGTCGGTTTTGCATGCAACCACGTTATAATAAGAGTCTCCCGCTTGATCAACGTAAGTTCCCTATCCATGCGCTTCGGCGCCAAAATTCTGTTTGAAGACGTCACCACTGCTTTCCAGCCCGGAAGGCGGTACGGTCTTACCGGCCCCAACGGCGCTGGCAAGTCGACATTTCTAAAGATTCTCACCGGCGAGATCGAACCCACCAAGGGCTCGATCAACCGCCCGCGCAAAGTCGGAATCCTGAGACAGGATCAGTTCGCCTTCGACAACTACCGTGTCATCGACACAGTGATCATGGGCAACGCACCCCTCTGGGCTGCCCTCACAGAACGCGATGCTCTCTACGACAAAGACCATGCCACCCTCACCGACGATGACGGCATGCGTCTCGGCGAACTCGAAGGCGTAGTCGGCGAAGAAGGCGGCTACACAGCAGAATCAGACGCCGCCATCCTCCTGGACGGGCTTGGCGTCGAAGCCGGCATCCACGAACGCAAAATGGGAGAGCTCCAGGGCGGCCAAAAGGTCCGCGTCCTCCTCGCACAAGCCCTCTTTGGCAGCCCTGCCGCCATGCTCCTCGACGAGCCGACAAACCATCTCGATCTCGACAGTGTCCATTGGCTTGAGGATTACCTCAACAAATTCGAAGGCACCCTCATCACGATCTCCCATGATCGCCACTTCCTCAACAACATCTGCACCCACATCGCCGACATCGACTACAACACGATCATCAACTACACCGGTGGTTACGACGACATGGTGCTGGCCAAGACCCAGATCCGTTCGCGCATCGAAGCCGACACGGTCGAACGACAAAAGAAAATCACCCAGCTCAACGAGTTCATCGCACGCTTCTCCGCCGGTACTCGTTCTGCTCAAACCACCTCGCGTAAGAAAGAAGTCGAGCGCCTCCAAAGCTCAGATCTAGCCCGCTCCAACATCCAGCGCCCCTTCATCCGCTTTCAGCTCAAGCGCCCCTCCGGTCGCACCCCACTCGAATTCAAAGGCCTCTCTAAAAGCTACGACAATCTCAAAGTCTTCGAGAACTTTGATTCCCTCATCACCCGTGGCGACAAGGTTGCCATCATGGGCAGAAACGGTGCCGGCAAAACCACTCTCCTGCGCTCACTCCTGGCCAATGCCCCCATGCTCGCCGGCCATCACGAAGACGAGTTCCAAATCAACAGTGGCAACGTCATCTGGGGTCACGAAACCAGCATCGGTTACTTCGCCCAAGACCATTCAGAAACCATTGAGCACGGCCTCAACTGCATCGATTGGCTCCGCCAGTACGACATGGAAGCTTCCAATGAAGAACTTCGCGGCCTCCTCGGTCAAATGCTCTTCTCCGGCGAAGACGCACTCAAACCCACCAAAGCTCTCTCCGGTGGAGAAGCCGCTCGTCTCATCTTCTGCCGCCTGATGCTACTTAAGCCCAACGTCCTGGTCTTCGACGAACCCACCAACCACTTGGATCTTGAATCGATCAACGCCCTCAATCAGGCTCTGCAGAAATTCGATGGAACTGTCATCTTCGTCACCCACGATGAGGACCTCCTCGACGAATCTGCAACACGCATCTGGCATGTCCACAACGGTCAGATCGACGACTTCAAAGGCCCCTACTCCGAGTTCATCGCCCAGAAGAAGTAGCTTGGCTCCGCCGCGCCCATATCTCAGGAAGCAACGAAAACCGCAGTGCCCCTTTCGGGAAAGGCGGGTCGTCCTCATCCTGAACATCCGCAAAGCTTTCAAAGCTTACGATCGGATCTGGCAACGTCAGCAAATGAAGCAAAGCATAGTTAGACCTTGGAGAACCCATCTCCTTTGCCTCGGGAACACTCTCAAGACGCAAACGATAGTCTTCGAGGCTTTGCTCAATACTTGGCTTTTTCCTGACAAACCCAAAATCCTGAGCGATAAACAATCGCCCGGCTCGCCACTGTTGAGTCACCAGATGCAAATCGAATAGCAACCCGGCGATCATTGCCACCCCAACCACCCTCTTCAGACGAGGCACTCGCCCCAGATAATGATCCAGCAGACAAACTCCAAGGATCGTTGCTGCAAGAACAAACGGAATCGCCCTTCTTACGCCAGGCAATGTGCCTGCCGTACAGGCGAGAAGGATGGATGTAATCGCTACTAACACTAAAGGCATCAGTCTCCGCCACCGGGCGGCGGCCGAGGCCAACCCTAGTATCGCCACCCAGGGTAGTGGATTCAATCCAAGCGCCGGATGCAACTCTAGCGGATAGTAATAACTTCCACCACCAATCATCAGGTCATTCCGTATCAACAGAAAAGACTCCCACGGAGTAGCACGTCCTGCTCCCCCACCGCCAACAAACAGCAACTGTATATTGGTCCAATAAAAGACCGGTACGCTGACTACTGCCAAACCAGCCAGCAATGAAACTGGTGCCCTCTTCTTCCAATCGGGATGCCGAAACACCAACCACGCTACTGCAGGCCCAAAAGCAATTCCCGCCCCATAGCAAAGAGCGCTAAACATCAACAAAGCACCAGCCACCCCCACGACCCAAAGCCGCTGGCTCCCCGCCAGAATCAAAGCCGCCAATCCAAACGGAATCTCAAGTCCAATATCAATCCCCAACCCGTAAAAGAAGTACAGCCCCGGCACAAGTCCAACTGCCAATGCGCACCACAACGAGATCCACTTCGAATAACTGAAGCGAAGGTGCATCAACAAAAAGCACAAACACGGAATTGACGCCATAACGATAGACTTCAACATCCGGCCATAAAATACACCGGGCTCTGGACTCAAATCAAAGCCAAGAGCAAATAAAAGGGTTCCTGCAAAGTTGGTAGCGAATTCACTTGCCTGAAGCCGGTGCTTGAAATACAGCACATTTACAAATGCCGTATGTGCTTCCTCACGACTCAGAAAATTGGAAAAGCCAATCGACCAGACAAGATATTGATTGAGACAGAATTGCCAGAAGTAAAGGATGGGTAGAAGTAGGGAGGTCCGCAAAAAAGCCCCAGTAATTAAACCCGGAGTGTTGGGGTGTGTGGAGGGATAAACACCCCAATACTCAACGGGTCAAAGTGGTTACAAAGAACCACCACCTATGAGTACTAGTTTCCCTCCACTTTATTTCATATGCAAGCAAAAAATATGAAAAACCGTAATATTCTCGTAACATGTTCAGACGAACTTTCCTCGCCAGCACCGCCGCATTATCCCTTCAGGCTGCCCCTAAACCCAACGTTATCATCATCTTGGCTGATGACCTAGGCACTGGAGACGTCGCCTGCTATTCCCGGGAGGCTAAAGTTCGTACACCCCATTTAGACAAATTGAGCCGCCAGGGAATGCGCTTCACCGACGCCCATTCCCCCTCCAGCGTCTGCACTCCTACCCGGTACGGGTTACTTACGGGCCGCTACTGCTGGCGCAGCCGCCTCAAAAGTGGCGTCCTAAATGGCTACTCCCCCAACCTGATCGAAGACGGCCGCCCTACCCTCCCCAGCCTCTTCCAAAAGAACGGCTACCGCACCGGAGGCTTCGGCAAATGGCACCTCGGCCTCGGCACAACAGATCCAACAGACTACGCAAAAGACCTCTTCCCCAGCCCCCTAAACCATGGCTTTGACGAATACTTCGGCATCCCCGCCTCCCTCGACATGCCTCCCTACCTCTACTTCGATGGCAAACGTGCCGTCGCCCAACCAACTAACAAAATCGCCGACAATGGCGAGGTCAAACGGGGCCCCTACTATCGCGGCGGCCCCATCGCCCCCGGCTTCGTGATGGAAGAAGTCATGCCCAAGATCACCGAACGCGCCATCAACTTCGTCCAAAAACCCGGCCCCTTCTTCTGCTACATCCCACTGCCCGCGCCTCACACTCCCTGGGTTCCAACCAAAGCCTTCCAGGGTCGCAGCCCAGCCAAGTTGTACGGTGATTTCGTCGAGCAGGTAGACGACTCGATCGGCAGAATCATCAACGCTGTAGATCCCTCTAACACTCTGGTAATCGTAACCAGCGACAATGGCGCTCCATGGGAGAAACGCGACATGGAAGAAAATGGCGGTCAATGGGCCAACCTCATGATGCGAGGCCAAAAATCCGACGCCTACGAAGCCGGCCACCGCGTCCCTTTCATCGTCCGTTGGCCCGGCCAAGTAAAACCCGCGACAGTCAGCAACGCCCCCATCTGCCACACCGATCTCTTCGCCACTTGCTGCACCGCCGCTGGCATCCCCATACCCAAAGACGCCGCCGAAGATTCCTTCCCCATTCAGCCAGCCCTCGCAGGCAAACAAGGCCCCACCACCGTCCGCCCACATCTCATCCACCACTCCGGCAGCGGTCTCTTCGCCATCCGCGAAGGCCGCTGGAAACTCATCGAAGGCTTAGGCTCCGGCGGCTTCACCGCTCCAGCAAAAATCACCCCGCAACCAGGAGGCCCCCAGGGCCAGCTCTTCGACATCATCGCAGACCCCAACGAACGCGAAGACATTTACTCAAAGCACCCAGACCAGGTAGCCCGCCTCAACAAGCTACTAAACGAACTCCGAGACCAAGGCCGTACCCGCCCAGCCTAACGAGCCACATTACCCCGAACCTCAAAATCAATGGCGTCGCCACTACCCTTGACGCCCTGCACACTGATCCGCCAACTCCCGCTCTCCGGCTGCTCCACCCGCAGCCGCTCCGCGTTCTCAAAAGGCCCTCCATACTGATAGCCAGAAGGGCTTGTCAGATACACATCCACCTTGTGCCTCTCCTTGTTCCACGCGGTCAATACATCCAGAGCCCGAGCCCCCTTGGGCACGACAATCGTTTGCGTCCACCACTCGGCAAGCCCCACTCTCCCATTCCACTTAGGCCCCGCCGAAACCTCCACCGGTCCGTCATACTTCTCACTGCAATTACCAAGCAAAGGCAAAGCATTGATAACCAACCGTCCACGAGCCGCATCCGGGGCATTCGAGTAAGTAAATGGAATACTCTGATTAGAAGCCTCAAACCCGCGAGTAACATGCGCATGCACGTGATATCCGCCGCCCTGCCCCAGCGTATGCCCACTATTTCCAACTGTAGCCAGCGCCTGCCCCGCCTCTACCCGCTGCCCTGTACGCACCACAAACGTCCCCGTCCGCAGATGCGCATAATGCGAAAACTCCCCATCCTCATGTTGGATCGTAATCAGATTTCCAAAGCTCCTCCCATAAGAATTCTGCCTTTCCCTGCGATCAAAAGCATGTACAATTCCCGCCCGCATTGCCACCACACAGCCCCCACTCCGCAAACTAACCGGAGCCAGATCCCAGGAATGCAAACTGCGTCCCCAATGTGAAGTCCCGCCATAAGGCCCCTGCGTCACAATCCACTGTTCCCCGCCCGCAATCGGCAATGAATACCCCTGCTCACTCTGCACCAGCAACCGCGCCGGAGCACTCTGCGTCCCATCGCTGTTCTTCACCACCACCCAATACTCACCAGGCCCAAGCCTCCCCGCATAACGTGCCAAAAACCGTCCTGCATCCACCGCCTGCGCTGGCATCGAAGCAATAAACCGCCAGGCACTGGAAGCACTATAGGTAGCCAAATGCACCATGCTATCGGCATTCATCCCGGTCCCATCCATTTGTAAATCCGTCTCTGTAGCGCTGCGTTCGATACGGGAAACCCGCCTCACAGCCAATCCCCGCGCAGAAGCCGCATCCCCTTTCATAGTGAACTTCCGCTCATGCAGCACGGTCCCCCGTGCAACAACCCGAACCGTCCACTCCCCCGGCTTCCCGGCCTGCTCAAACCCGGCAATGGGCATCTGCGTCACAAAACACATCAGCGGTGCCGAAGGCAATTGCTCGTAATTGAGGAACTCCATCACCTGGGACCCCGGAGCCAGCCACTCAACAGTCAACCCGCTAACCCCAGCACCCCGGGCCAGCAAAAACCGAAAGAAAACTTGCCGCTCGGTATTCTCAACAGACGAAACCGCACGCCCTACCGCACACTTGTCCTCACTAGCCATAAGCGACAGACTACTTTCGGTAACTCTCTGAGCCAGCGCCGCACCAGCCACCAGCAGACAAACAATAAAGTGCTTCACACGCGTCTTCAACCAGTATCGACAGAAAGCCCGGAGAACTGCACTCGAACTCGGCTAGAATGGTGCGAGTTACAAGTTCAGCAAACTCGTCCCAGCTAGGTAAAACTTGCCAGACATTCAGCCCAATCAGCGACTGCAAGCAAACTTGATTCGTCTCTGCGACGAACTTTCCGCCTGCACAAAATCATTCTCCACGCCTTCACCCGCAGCTTCCAATCTGGCAAACAACCTGCCTCTTTCACACGCCACCTCAGACAAGAACGTCGCCGCCATTTGTGAATCTGACTCTTTCAAATCAATGGCAACGCTGATCGCAGAGGGCTCGCGGCAGCATCGGCCAGACTGCGCCGAAGTCGAACTCGGCACAACCAACGCAGTCTTCTTTTATGTGGGGCCTTTTTCATATCCAGCCACAATTTTCGGCTTTCTCTTCTCCACCGGGCTCGAAGCGGAAAACCAAATCGATGGCTCAGCAACCCCCTTCGATTCTGGAGGACTGGTAAAGCACTTTGACTGGCCAGCGAAAACGACCGAATCGCCAAAAACCTTTTTTGACCGGCATGAACTCCCACTTCCCCGCCATCGCCACTACCTCCAGCTTTCGCTCGACCACCTCTTCGCCGACCCAATAGACTACCTGGAGCCAACGGATGTGGAACTCTTGGCAAACCCAATAGGACTCAATGGCGACGATGCCATTCGGCGCAGGACGCACGAAGTTCGCATTCCAGGCACCGTTAAGCTGCGCTCACCACAACTCCTCGCAGTCTTCGCCCCAAGAAACAGAGTGGCCACGCAGCCCCACATCCGCGAACTTTTTAGTTGGTGCCGAACAAACAATGTGGACCGGAGGACATTTGATTCTCCAAAGGAAGACACCTTCGATGGCCTTCGATCAGCTTGCCTCGACTACCTTTACCAAAGGTATACTTAAATCAGATGCCGGTTGAGCCACTCGATGTGTCGTCCCTGGAGATAATTGGCTACGCCAACGTCTTGCCCCAATCTGCGCTCCCAAGCATTGTTGCTCCGGTATTCCGAAGAAAAGATAACTATTACTCGGTCTTGGTTCCTCCATATTCGTTCAGTAACGGTCGATATCTATGCGACGCAACCGAAATCTCCCTATCTGAATTTGAGTCCTTGGAAAACCGCTCAGAGCTTACGAAACTGAACGCCTCGATCCCAGCTCAGAAGCAACACGAACTCTGGGTCGACCTAGACGGCCAGTACCGCTATCAGACTCGACTTGAAACCAAACGCCACCTGGAACGAATCGCTGAGATTGAACTCGAGAAGGCTTTAACAGCATTCTTGAATCGAGACTTCGCGAAATCGGAACTTCACTCGTCAACAGTCCTGCTGGCGGATGAAAATAACACGGAGGCACTGGCAATCAAGATAGCCATTGCCAAGGTAAATCAGGATCATTCTTCCGTGGACACACTGCGCGATCTTGTCCCAGTTCCTACTCTAAGATCAATCGATTTGCGAGTAGACGATCTTTGTGGTCGCATCATTGACACCCTGGCCAACAATTATCGAAAGCTTCAATCGCCGATGTACGCGATGGCCACAATCAAATCTAATCCCTGTTATCAGTAGATGCCCTTTCCATACACATTCACCTTCTACAGCTACAAGGGCGGCGTTGGCAGAAGCTTGGCCCTGCTGAATACAGCCTACGTGCTATCGAGTTGGGGCCGCCACGTACTGATCGTGGATATGGATCTTGAAGCTCCCGGAGTCGGTGGACTCCTAACTCGACTGGGTGAATTATCAGCTCCGCCAGCCCAAGATCTTTTCGATCTACTCTCCCAGGCCCGCACATGTCCGGCTGAGGAACTGCCGCCTGTTTCCACCTTTATTCGATCCGTATTGCCGGAAAAGCTAGCGCCCCTAAAACCAAAGTTGGGCGAATCGGGTCGGGTAGACGTTCTGGCCCCGGACATGGACCGCGACTTTACCAATCGATTAGCAAACTTGGGCATACAGGACCTGGATCGGGATCAAATTATTGACCTGGGACAGAAAATCCATACGTACTTCAAGAGACAACGCTTCTTACATCGTCCCCTCGGAATTGAAGATTTCGAAGATCCCATTCAGACTCCATATGACTACATTTTGGTGGACAGCCGCACCGGTTTAACCGAAATTGGCGGACTTTGCGTCGGCCCCCTCGCCGACCGATTGGTAGTGCTCTCTGGACTAAATGATCAGAACATCAATGGGACTAAACTATTCTTGAACGAAGTAGGGATAAAGCCAAATTTGGGTCCGAAGGAACTGGGCTGGGATGATGCTGACCCCAATGAAAAGGGTGAAGAAATTCAAGCCTTGGGCCCAAAGCCAACAATAGTAGTGGCAAGCCCTGTTCCGATGGGGGAGATCGAATTCAAGCGCGAGCGCTTGTCCGTTTTGCAGAAAGAAATCGGCATCAAGCCTCTGCTGATCTCATATCACCCGAGACTCGCACTAATGGAAACGATCTTCGTCCGGGACTTCACGGATGAGCCGCCAACCGCAGATTACATCAGGCTTGCGGACCGAGTTACTGCGCAAGTTGAGGATAGTTCAGAGCAACTAGCCCGCTTGGCCAGCGAAGGGCCAGTAAGCCCAATCGACGGCCCACAAGCGCTTCGCTTACTGGCACAGCGACCCGAGATGGCACCTGTTGTGCTATTCGGAATTGTTACAATCCACACATTAGAACTAAGCTGGAAAAGACGAATCATGGCAACTCTGGCGCAAAGTAAGGCAAATCGCGCAGAGATGCTTAGTAATTGGGCCTTGGCAGCTTTAGAAGAAGCAGACTCGAATTCTCTTGGCCTAGGTACTTTATTCGCCACGGTTGCTTCGGCCAAATCAGAAGAAGCTATTCGACTTAAACCAAACTGCGCAGAGGCCTTCTTCAGTTGGGGCAACGCTCTCTCGATTCTCGCTAAAACCATGCCTGCGGAGTTGGTGAATCCCTCCTTCGCACAAGCCTTCGAAAAATATGCCGAAGCCACTCGCATTAATCCAGTCTTCGCTGACGCCTATAAGAAATGGGGTGATGCACTCTGCGCTCTCGCCACTGCAGTAAATACGGAACAATCCGAGGAGCGCTTCGTCCAAGCCTGTAATAAGTACGCTGAGGCGACTCGCATCGACCCACACTTCGAGGAGGCGTTCAACAACTGGGGTGCCACTCTAATCGAAGCGGGAACGAGAGCCAATCCACTAAGCAAGGACAACTTCTTCGAGCAAGCTCGAGAGAAACTAAATCTCGCTGGAAATCTCGGGCTTTATAACCTCGCTTGCTTGGAGGCTAGACAAGAAAACGTATCGGCTGCGATAAATCTCCTAAAAGAACTCGTTACGGCCGGCAGACCTCTAACCGCAGAAAAAATCGACGCCGACTCAGACTTTGAAGCCGTCAGACACGACCCTAATTTCGTCGCCTACATCGCTCAACTCCGGCAAAATACCCAACAAAACTAGCGAGCGGTCTCGGATCGCACAACTTGCTTTCTTTGCGCCGGCCAGAACTGAAGCATACTCCGCCAACTCAGGGCTTAACACCAACCAATAAATCAGCTACACTCACGCCATGTCTCAATCGGCCAACCTCAACAGACTCCAATTCGTCGTCGATCCAATCACATTCTTCGTGAAAAGCCTGATCGCGGTGCTCTCGACTCTTATCTACATTCCTGCCCCAGAACAATTTACAAACTTCCTGAAATACGCTACTTCCTGCATGCGCTTTCCCGATGGCACTACCATTGCATATGACGGATCACCGGCCGACATCAAAGAACCACTCCTTCCGGTCACAATCCTCATCTGGGCCCAGATCATTCTCAAAAGCATCTTCGAAGATCCTTTTATCGAGTTGGGCCTCTCCATCGCCTTCGGGCTGGCAACCGGTTTCGTCTCCTATCAACTCCTCCGGGCCATCACTCCGCACTTAGTCACCAGCAACGGTAGCCGGCTCAACTTCGCCGCCACTCTCGAAGAGTTTTTGAGATGGCAAATCATCATTCTCGCCTGCTCGGTTGGCCCTGCTCTCCTCGGCATTTTGCTCCCGGCAACGGGATTCTTCGCGGCGTTCGCAGGAGTTATCCTGTCGCTAATTTCTTTATTACTGATTGTGTTAGTCCTGATCCCCTATTACCAATTCATCGCCTCAAAACTAACCGGCGGCACACGTCTCGCCAATTTTCAGGTGGAGCCAATCGAGATGATAGGAATGTACTTCGGCTTCATCCTCTTCTCCTGCTTGATCATTACGATTCCCTGGTCCGTCGCCTGGTACTCCAAGTGGCTGATGAGCCGCTTCTCCCTACCCGCCCGCTCAGCCATGGCAGCCGGCGGATATTCTAGTTAGCATGCGTTTTGTTCTAATCCTGATCCTCGGCGGCCTCTCCTTCGCCGCCGAGCCTCAGTACACCACCCTCAAACAAATCACCCCCGCCAACGTAAACACCCTCATCAAAGCCTGGGAATATGACACGAGCGACGCCTTCCCAGGCTCTGAGATCCAGTGCCGCCCCGTCTTCTCAAACGGCATTCTGTACGCAACCACCCCCAAGGGCCGCCTAGTCGCCATCGACGCCGCCACCGGCACCGAGAAGTGGTCCTTCAATCCAAACCCGCCCACTCAGCGCACCAGCAAATTCCGCAACCGCGGCATCACTCTTTACAAGAACGGCACCACCGAACGCGTCTTCTACGGCGTCCGCCAATTCATCTACGCCGTCGACGGCAAAACCGGCAAGCTAGTCCCCACTTTTGGCGACTCAGGCAAAGTGGACTTGCGAGAAGGCCTCGGCCGCCCCGCACAAACCCTCTCCGTAACCAACACCACCCCCGGCGTAGTCTTTCAAGACCTCCTCATCCTCGGCACCCTTGTCAGCGAAGACCTCCCCTCGGCCCCCGGCTTCATCCGCGCCTGGGACGTCAACACAGGCAAGCTCCGCTGGACTTTTCACACTATCCCCCAGCCCGGCGAATTCGGCTACGACACCTGGCCCAAAGGCGCACACGAAATCACCGGCGGCGCCAACTCCTGGGCTGGCATGACTCTCGACGCCAAACGCGGCATCGTCTACGTCCCCACCGGCAGCGCCAGCTACGACTTTTATGGCTCAAACCGCATCGGCGATAACCTCTTCGCCAA
>JBKJUN010000655.1:0-2480 GCA_046590555.1 Bryobacter sp.
GATACGCATTAACTAATGCGCGTGATGCTCAAGCGCTGACGTATGGTCCAAAGCGTGCCGTCACCCGATCGGACTCATCGGCATTGGTCGTAATCAAAATCTCGTAGCTGGCTCCACCCGGTGCTACACGAATCACCACGTGACCAAGGCTCGACTTGAGCTGATTCAACCGCTTGATAGCAATCTTGGCTTCTGCTTTCATCGCCGTTGAGAAAATGTCTCTTGGCCCTTGGTAAAGCTCCTGGCTGAGCATATTGTGCAAAGCGGGCATCGTGGGGTGTGCCGAATCCCAGGCATGAATGATGAAGGCACGCGGCCGCAGAGCACGCACCACATCTGGCCCGGTAGAATCGACATAGCCATGATGGCTGGCGAGTGCCACATCCACTGGCCCAACCACTTTCGCTGCCGCCGTTTCGATGTTGCGCCAAGCTGGCGTGCCATAAGTGCTGCCATCGCAGAGGTCTCCGCCGTGGAAATAATCGAATGCACCGTAGCGGATTCTGATGCCGCCAGAGCACATGTTCTCGGATGGATAGTCGCTTGGCTTAAGTGTCTTGAGATCCGGGAAAGTGGCCTTAATTTCCTCGCCCTTGCCTGTCCAGAGCTGGCCATTGGCGACAACATTCCTAACCTCATATTTTTCGATCCTGGACTTGGGGCCGAGTTGACTTGCTGAGCCAGACCGAAAGGCTTCAATGATTGTGTTGCGCTTGGAGACACTCTCGATGAAGCTTTGGTAATTGCGTGTTCCAGGATCGTTGACCGGCGCGGGGTAGTCGTAGTTTGGGTATCCTCGATCAACGATTTTGCCAATTCGGATCGATTCTGCAATGTCGGTGATTCCTGTAAGTTTGTAATCGCCGAGCTTGGATTGCGGAAGGTCCGCCTTGTACTCGCCCATGTGGTCGCTATGGAAGTGCGTGAGGAAGAGCTGGTCGATCTCTTTGCGGCCTGCTCGGGCCAGATGGCGTTGTGTGTAGCGGGCCATCCACTCGCCCGGCCGACGGCTAGTGTCGGGATAGGCCGGGACAAAGTATGGAAGCTGCTCAGCGGTTGGCATCTGCGCACCGGCGTCAATCATGAGGGTGCTGCCGTCCGGAGCAATCGTTAAGGTGCAGTTGCCACGGCCGGTGGAGAGGTGGTGGATTTCAAGCGTACCTGGTGACCAGGCCGGCAGTTGATCGGGCTGAGCAAGCATGGGAGCGGCAACCAGGCCGCTGAGAAAATGTCGTCTCGAAAAGGGCATGCGGCCACTATTAGAACGCAACCGGCGGTCAAAGGCTAAACTGAAAGTTCTCGCATGTCCCAACAAGTCAACAACTGGGTGGACCAAAACCGCCAACGCCTGCTCGACGAGCTCTTTGAACTGATCCGGATCCCCAGTGTTTCTACACTTCCAGAGCACGCCGGCGAAGTACGCCGCGCCGCCGAATTTACCGCTGAAAAACTGCGTAGCGCAGGCCTTGAAAATGTCGAGATCATCGAGACCGAAGGTCATCCGCTGATCTATGCCGACTGGCTTCACGCCGAAGCTAAGCCCACGGTGCTTTGCTACGGCCATTACGATGTGCAGCCACCAGATCCGCTCGAGCTTTGGGTGAGCCCACCGTTTGAACCTACGCTTCGCAATGGCAACATCTATGCCCGTGGTTCGGTGGATGACAAGGGCCAGTTTTACATGCACATCAAGGCTCTCGAAGCATTGATGGCGATTGGCGGCAAGCTGCCGGTGAACGTGAAAGTGATCATCGAGGGTGAAGAGGAAATAGGCGGCAAGTCGATTTCGAAATACGTCCCCGCTCACCGCGAGAAGCTTAAGGCGGATGTGGCTCTGGTGAGTGATACGGCTTTGTATGCAGAAGGCTTGCCTACGCTTTGCATCGGTCTGCGCGGCCTTGTGTACATGGAAATCGTGGCTCAGGGCCCGTCGCGAGACTTGCATTCGGGCCTTTACGGCGGGGCTGCACCCAACGCGGTATTCGGATTGATCGAGCTTTTATCGAAGGCCAAGGACGCCGATGGAAGAATCCTGATCCCTGGCATCTATGACGATGTGGCGGAACCGGCTTCGGCAGAGTTGGCATCGTGGCAATCTCTTCCCTTCTCCGAGGTAGCGATGCTGAAGAATGAAGTTGGTTCAACAACGCTCACGGGCGAACCGGACCGAAGCGTCCTCGAACGGGTGTGGTCGCGTCCAACGCTTGAAGTCCATGGCATTGCCGGGGGATTCACCGGTGCCGGGGCAAAGACTGTGATCCCGGCAACGGCCACGGCAAAAGTATCGCTTCGCCTGGTGCCCGATCAGAATCCCGCCAAGGTGGTTGAGGCCGTCAGAAAATTTGTCTCGGAGAATTCCCCCAAAGGCATTGAGTGCGAGGTTAAAATTTTGTCGCAGGGCCCAGGCTTGATGGTGGATCCAAATCATCCGGCAATGGATGTGGCAGCAAAGGCCTTCGCAGACATGATGGGCAAACAGA
>JBKJUN010000770.1:0-4869 GCA_046590555.1 Bryobacter sp.
TGCAGTGGAATGCGAACTACACGTGGTCGCGGACGACCGTGTATGAGATTGGTCAAGGCACGCAATGGGTGGACAACGTTCTTCATCAGGTTGTTGTCCACCCATTGCGTACCCTGACCAATTTCATAAACCGTCGTCCGCGACCACGTGTAGTTCGCATTCCACTGCAGCTTTCCGAACCGGCGATTCAGTTGCACCTGCAAGGCATGATAGTTACTCGTGGTGTTGTAAGTCCAAATCGGCACCGATCCAAATCCATTCATACCCACCATCGACCGAATCAGATTCGCTGAATAGAATCCCGCCGCCGTAGTCGGATCCCGAAACCGCTGCACCGCCCCGCCCTCCGGCGTCCATGTCGTCAGCGGCCGCACCGCATTGAAATCGTAGTTCTGACCATAGCCATATCGCAGCGAGTTCCCCACGTAGGAAGCGTCCAAGATCATCCCCTTGCCGATATCATGCTGCAGGCCGAAACTCCAGTTATAAGTCGTCTGTACCCTCTGATCTTGCGATCCGCCCAGCACACTCTGCGGCGTGAAGAAGGTCTGCGCGTTAGCCAAATTCGCGAAATCGGTATACAAAATCACTGGCGCCTGGAAGTTCGGCGGCGCCGCCAATGGGCCCACCCCGGCCCCGGTGGCACCAATGTTGTCCACCGTCCAGTTACGCCCGGAGTTCACCGCAAAGCCTCCCCGCATCGCCGTCTTGCCATTGCCAAACACGTCATAGGCAAATCCAAACCGCGGCGCCAACTGAATCGCCGGAACCTTGAAGAAATGGCTGTCGTACTGCTTTATCCCGGAAAACGGAATCCCGTTCGCCGCATACGAAGCCGTGTCAAACGTCCCCTGCCGTACAAACGGGAAAGTCACATTCGTCGCCGGATTGATTGCTGCCCGCTGGCCGTTGACCAGTCCCGGAAATAACAGTTGGCCCGACTTCGACCGGTCGTAATCCTTCTCACTGAACAGCCCCAGCGTGCCACGGTCGGAATACAAATCGCCCATCCGATGAAAGCGCAGACCCAGATCCAGCGTCAACCGCCGGCCGATCTTCCACGTATCCTGCACGAACCATTCAATCTGCTGGTAGCGCGCATGGTTCACTTGCTTCTTGTTGTCATCGCCATAAGCGAAAATCGAACCGACCAGCGCGTTCGCATACGGGTAACCCGTATCGCCCGATGCCGCCCGGTCGGAACCGAAGAAGTAGGAACCCGCCGTATTGTAGGTCGAATAAACGCTCACGTTCCGCGCCATCAGTTCCACATAAATACCCGCCTTCAATGTATGTTGGCCCTTGATCCATGTCGTCTTATTGGAAATCGTTTGGACCGTATCGGTACCCACAAACGGCCACCGGGAGTCATGGCCAAACGACGGAGCCCGCGTGATCCCCTGCCCGCCCGACTGCGCCGAAAAGCCCGAAGGAAAGCCGAAACTCACCTGAGGTAAAAGGCTCAGGACGTTACTGTCTTTGAAAATTCTGGGTAGTGGAATCGCCTGACCCGAGGAGTTCTTGAGCGGCAGTTGGTTGTCCGCGTATGTCCGCGTACCCCCCGTCGCCGTCGTCGTCACGTCGTCAATCGGGTTCACCCCTTGCTTGCCCCGGTTCACGCCCCAAGTCGTCTCCGTGATGATCGTCGGCGAAACTGTATAGATCACTGTGCCCACAGCACCCGCCGCCGTCACGTTGTAGCTATGCGGAAACTGGCCCCACGAACCGCCCACCGGGCCCACCGTGCCGCCGTATCCATCCACCGCCTGGTAATCCTGAATCAGCCGCAAATACGTGTTGATCTTGGAAGTCGGGTTGTAGTCAAATCGCAGCACTTTATCCTGGTTCGGCCGCGACTGCGGCAGTATCGCCCGGAAGTTAAAGCCGCGTTGACCAGTCGGATCCAGCGCCAAGCCCTGGGCGTCCGGCTGCGGGAACAGATTCAGCATCGCCGAGCCGGCCGGACTGAAGCGGCTCGCCGGAATCCGGTTGTTCGGAAACACCGATTGGTTGTTCAGTGGATCGAAGATCGGTACCTGCACCCCCTGCGTCGTCACCGTCTGCGAAAAATCCCCCGCGCGCTCCAGCGCCGAAGGCATCGTGAACGTGTTGTCGATCCGGTTCTTGTTCCGCAGATAGTCGGCCGAAAAGAAGAAGAAGAGGTTTTGCCGGTTCTTGTTAAACCTCGTCCCCGGAATCAGCACTGGCCCCCCAATCGTCCCACCCGGATTCTGATACCGGTAGCGTTGCCTCGCAACCCCATTCTTGTTGTTGAAAAACTCGTTGGCGTTTAACGTCTCATGCCGCCAGTAGTAAAACGCGCTGCCATGAAATTGCGGTGTCCCGCTCTTGATCGTAAACGTAAGCTGACCGCCCGTTCGCCCGCCATACTCGGCCGTATAGTTCGAAACAAGCAACTTCACTTCGGAAATCGCATCAATGCTCGGAGACAAGTAACCCGGGTTCAAGTTCCCCGAATCCTGGCTCGCCACCCCGTCCAGGTTCAAAATGATCTGCCCCGTTCGTCCACCGTTCACGGGCGGAATACCGCCGCCGGACCAGCCCCGAAAATCATTTGATGACACCGTCTGTACACCGGGCAAAGTCATGATGAGCGATAGCGGATTGCGCCCTCGCGTCGGCGTATCTTCAATCTGTCGCAACCCAATCGAAATTGCTCGATCAGAACTATCCGTGGCCACCCGTACCGCTCCAGCAGACACTTCCACCGTGCTCGTCACATCACCAATCGACAGCGCGATCATGTTGAGGTTCACCCGCTCCTGAGCGCCCAACAGAATCCCATTCTGGACATAGCTCTTGAAGCCCGGCGTGCCGACGTTCAGCGTGTAGGTTCCAGGAATCAATCCCGTAAACGAGAACTCCCCGTTCGCACCCGTCGTGAAGCTGCGCTCTTGTTTCGTATCCACCGCCGTCAGCCGGACGGTCGCCCCGGCGAGTACGCCACTCGAAGCGTCCACCACCGTGCCCGACATCTGGCCAGTCACGCCTTGGCCATAGGCTAAAGGCACCATGCTCAAAAGCATTGCCGCCGCAATAAATCTTGCCATTGTGTTGCCCCTTGATTGACGAATGCAAATGAGTATACAGGTTTTCGTTTTCTGCAACAACCCTGCTTGTCTCATGTCGCAGGGTGAATTTGCACCGCTCTGATTACCAAGCCGATTCAATGATTTAGCTTTATTTGCTGGACAAAGCCACAAATTCCTGTTGTAGGTTTTGTTTGATGGAATCGACGGAATTCACAAGCGAAGCACTAAAGGAAATTCGGGTCCGGCCAGTCGAACGCAAGCGAGGAAGCGCGGTATCAAGCGCTCTCGCATGTCCAGCCACGCCGGCGTTTGAACTCCGGCCCAGATGGGCACGCGCCGATGACCACTCCCAGTCTTCCGCCCGAGCCACCATCCGGGCGCGCACCGGGTTCAGTTCGGCGTACCGGATGGCGGTGGTTCAATGGGCGGGGTCGAGCACGGACGAATAGAATCGACCCTGCCAGACGAGGCCCGTATGCCGGTGGGTCACGTTGCGGTGGGTGGCGTAAACCGTTCAGGTCCATCATGAAAAGCGACACGGCATCGGCTTGGTCCCCTACAGCGACCAGGTGAAAGTGATTGGACATCAAACCATAGGTGGCGAATCGGACCGCGCATTCCTCACTGCGCAGGGCCATCAGCATCACGAAATATTCCCGGTCGGCGTCGGTGAGAAATACGCGCTGCTTGTCGTTGCCTCGCTGCGTAATGTGCAGCCAATACCCAGGCGGGGCAAACCGATTCTTACGAGACATGGATCCTCCGTAAGATTGTGTGTTCTCGAGCCCATAATTCATTATTCTCCTCTAATGTCAGGGGACTGCGCCTGGGATGGGGATGCGAGCGAGGGAGGTGTCTAGCTCTTTGGGGAATTCTTGAACACTGGCGACTCCTCTCATGGGTGGACCTATAACAATTATGGATTCTACATCGACTCCGGTGATGAGGCGACCGGTGTTTTTGATGAGCGTGTAGGTGAGTGCGAGGCTCTTGGACAGAGTCTTTTCGTGGACGATGACTTCTAAGAGTGGCTTCTGTTGGGCACAGACGGAAGAGACTACAAGCAAGAGGAAAATGCGTAACATGAACTTACTTCTGCCCTGAGTATAAATTAGCTATCTCAGGAGTTGGAAACTGAGTTTTGGGAAGCGGGTGAAATCGTTATCGAAGGAATGAAGCTCTGCATTGTGTTTGATCGCGATTGCAGCGAGGTGCGCGTCGGATGTGAGATTGCCCGCGACACCTGTTGCAGCTACTAGATTGGAGAGGACTTTGAAGTGAGTTGTGCCTGGTGCGAGGACGACACAATTGGGTTGATCCAACCAGTTGCCAATGATGGCCAAGGCTTGATCGGGAGTGAGAGGACGGCTAAAGAGCTCACTCTATGTGCTGATTCTAAGGAACGCCAGCAAGGCTATCCAAGTTAATGCGGCCATTTGCTTTGCTGAGAAGAGCGCTTCCAGATGAGCCTTGGCTTACATATGGTGGGGCGCTGATGGCTGGACGGCGTAGAGGAGAATATTGGCGTCAAGCAAGATCACTTGCGGAGGTCCATTTTGCGGAGGAGTTCGTAGTCTTCGGAGGCATCGGCTAGTGCCTGTACATTCCAGACGCCGGGGATGAGGCATTCGCCCATATCGAAGACTGGTTGGACGAATGGCTTACGTTGGAGCTCAACGGCAGTTAGCCCTTCTCGAATGGCAAAAGTGACTGCCTGGTTGAAAGTGATATTGCGTTCGTCAATCACATTTTGCAACAAAGCCTCCACGTCAGGTTCGAGAGTAACTTTTGTTCTCATCTTGATCGCACCATAGCA
>JBKJUN010001026.1:0-1550 GCA_046590555.1 Bryobacter sp.
GAGGAAGTAGGTGGTGGGGTGGGTTGGATCCGGGGTGAGTGTGAGCGGGGAGACGGTGAGTCGTTCGAGGTGGAGGGTGGGCAGGGAGCCGGAGAGTTTGGCCCGGATGTCGTTTGACCAGGCGCGGCCTTGGGTGAGCTTGAGGATGAGTTCGGCAATTGCTACCGCTTCGCTTGGTTTGACGGGCGGTAGCAATTGGGATGGTGTCATATATGCCTTAGAGCTTCAGACCCTTCAGGTATTCACGGAAAGGGCCACCAAGATCGCTGCGTTTCAGGGCGAATTCGACGGTGGCTTTGAGGAAGCCCAGTTTGTCGCCGGCGTCGTAGCGTTGGCCGTCAAAACGGAAGCCGTAGATGGGGCGCGAACGCAAGAGATGGCGGAGCCCATCGGTGAGCTGGATTTCGCCGATGGCCCCTGCGGGAGTTTCTTCGAGAGATGTGAAGATTTCCGGGGTTAGAATGTAGCGGCCGATAATGGCGAGGTTGGATGGGGCGTCTTCGGCCTTTGGTTTTTCGACGAGGTTGCGGATGCGATAGAGGCGGTCTTTGGTGCCGTTGTGAGGAACGGGTTCGGCATCGACGACGCCGTAATTGGAGATCTGGTCGCGCGGGACTTCCATGAGGGCGACTACGCTAGCCCCATAGAATTCGTAGACGTCGATGAGTTGTCGGATGCAGGGGACGTCGCTATCGATGACATCGTCGGCGAGGACGACTGCGAAGGGCTCCTGGCCGACGAGTTCTTTGGCTCGGAGAACGGCATGGCCGAGGCCGAGGGCTTCCTTTTGACGGACGTAGGAGACGTCGATCAAGTCGGAGATGGATCGAACGGAGGCGAGGAGTTCTTTTTTGCCTTTGGATTCAAGAGTATGTTCGAGTTCGAAGCTGACGTCGAAGTGGTCTTCAATAGCGGATTTGCCGCGACCGGTGACGATAATCATGTTCTGGATGCCGGAATGAAGGGCCTCTTCGACACCGTACTGGATTATGGGTTTATCAACGAGAGGCAGCATTTCTTTGGGGCTGGCTTTGGTGGCGGGCAAGAAGCGCGTACCTAGACCTGCTGCCGGGAAGACGGCCTTTCGGACTTTGGAAATCATGTAGTTTTATTCTACTTAACAAATGTTGAAGATTTATTTCACGAGTAGTTGGTTTTGGGGATTGCCTTATGGCTGAGATTTAGATAGTAATGGGGTCATGAACGACCCGAGGGTCGAACTCGCGACGAGGCTGTTCCAGGACGCATACCAAATGCAGATGAATGGGGAGCTGGATATCGCGATGGACCTCTACAAGAAATCGATACACCTGCACCCGACTGCGGAAGCTTATACCTTCCTCGGCTGGGCGTATCGCTTTCAGGGGCGACTCGACGATGCCATCGTCGAATGCAAGCATGCCATAGAGATCGACCCGACTTTTGGCAACCCATATAACGATATTGGCGCTTACCTGATTGAGAAGGGGCAAGTGGATGATGCGATTCCGTGGCTGGAGAAGGCTACGAAGAGTGTTCGCTACGACAGTTATCATTACCCCTGGTACAAC
>JBKJUN010000762.1:0-5784 GCA_046590555.1 Bryobacter sp.
CTCCAGTCGCGCCAGCCACCCCCAAACACCACCGACAGCCAGCACCCCGAAGTAAGCCAGGTACGAGTGATTTTCCGTCTCCGACATATGCACCATGTTGGCCCACCCCATCACGAACCCAGCCACCAGCGCCAATCCCACACCCGCCTTATAAGCCCAGGCGTTCATCTTCCGGGCGATCAGCGCAAACACGAGACCCGTCCCAAAGAACAGCACATAGGTGAACACAAAACCACCAACGCCCCAGTTCCATCCCTCCACCACCTGCGACGCCACCAGCGGAACCATCAGCAGTCCCAGTGCTACCAGCGCCACTCGCAAAATAGTCTTACTCATCGGTGTCATGTCGCTTCAGCGCCGTAAGGTCCAAACTACTCCAACAGATTAATCCAGCCCCGGCACTTCGCCGTCCCGCAAGAACACTTCACCTTTTCCTGATTCTTCCCAAAGTGATAATCGAGTGACAGCTCCTCACCCTTCTCGATATTCCGCAACGCAAAATAAAACACCCGTCGCTTCAGAATCCGGGACTCAATACTCGGGTCGCAAGTGTGATTCACAAACTCTGCCCCGCTCCCACCCACAGCCCCATCGATATACCAATAGGGATCGATCGTAAACAGGCAATGAATCTGATTCGATTCCGATCGCTTTTTCCCTTCTTTGCGGCTCACCAGGTCGCCCGTATACTCCATCACTCTCTTGCCCTTCGGTATCGCCTCCAGCGCAAATACACCCCAACGGTGAATCTTGCTCGGCCTTACCTCAAGCTGAAAGTTGCAATGCTCCGGTTTCAATTGGGGACGTGCTACGCCCCCGCTCTTGCCCTTCATGCGGTGATCTAAAAGTCGTCTTCAGTCGACGTGGTCTTTTTGCCTTTACGGGGCATCACGATGACCACAACGCACAATACCGCCAGTGCGCCGGCCACCAATCGAACTGTCATATCTGAATCCATCGATATCCTCCTAAATTGTCCAAACAGCCTACTAGGCTACTAAAACATTTCCGTGCTGGCAACCATTCGCCCGAGGATTGACATTCACAAACCTTAATGATAAGCATTGAACTGATTCTAATCGACTCCTATAGAGGCAACCGCAATGAAGATTTGGCAATGCTCGATTTTGCTTTTGACCCCGTCCTTGTGTTGGTCACAGGCTGTCACCGCAAATATGGTTGGTACGGTTACGGATACCAGTGGCGGCTTAGTTGCCCAAGCTGCCGTCTCCATTACGGAGACGAATACAGGCGTGACCCGCAAGATTCGTACGAATGCGGTCGGCATTTACAGCCAACCGTATCTTCCTCCGGGGCTCTACAGGATCGAGATTGAGAACCCGGGCTTCAAGAAGTTCCTTCGCGAAAAGATCGATATCAACGTGGCGACAACAGTGCGTATCGATGCCGTACTTGAACCAGGCCAAGTTACTGAAACAGTCACGGTGAGCGCGGAGGCACCCTTACTGCAAACGGATCGTGCCGATGTCAGCCGCACTGTCACAGGGCAAGCAGTGCGCGAATTACCCGTGCCCAATCGGAGCTTCCAGGCGCTGGTTGGACTCTTGCCTGGCGTTTCGGTTCCAGTGGCCAACTTCACTGCACTCGAAGATCCGCAGCGCACAACTTTCTATCAAGCCAACGGTCAGGGGAATTCGGCTAATAACGTGCAAGTGGATGGGATCGACAACAATAATCCGACGCTTGGTTTAACCATCTACATCCCTCCCGCCGAGGCCGTCCAGGAAGTAAACATTTCCACCTCTAATTACACTGCGGAGTTTGGACGGGCCGGCGGAGCCGTCGTGAACGTGATCACCCGCAGTGGTTCCAATCAATTCCATGGCGCACTCTTTCACTTTCTGCGCAATCGGGAACTGCGTGCCCGCAACTTTTTCAATTTTGAGCCGCAGGCGAAGCCTGTATTTATCCGGAACCAATACGGAGGCACGCTGGGCGGGCCGATCGTCCGCAACAAGACATTTTTCTTCGGGTCGTTCCAAGGCTCAAATTTACGCCAGGCCACTACGCAACTGAACACGATTCCGGTGGGGGATTGGCGCGGTGGCAACTTTAGTGGAGTGCCAGGGTTGACCATTTACGATCCCGCAAGCGGCAATGCCGACGGAATAGGCCGTACACCTTTTGCCAACAATGTGATTCCTCAGAACCGTTTCCACCCCGTGTCGCGCATTCTGACGCCGCTGATCCCGGCGACCAATGTTCCCGGCTTGATCAACAATATCGTTGGCAATGTGGGTTTCTTGCAGAATGGGTACAACTATGACGGCCGTGTGGACCACAATTTCAACGAACGAAATTCGATCTTTTTGAAGTACAACTATTCGCCATACGATGTCGCGCAGGGTGCTCTGCTTGGCAGCCGCGTGGGCGACGGGGTTATCTCAAGAGTTCGTACCCATACGGTCTCTCTGAATTTCAACCGCCAGTGGAGCCCCACATTGCTGATGGAAGCACGGGCGGGCTACAACCGATATTTCGCCGACGTCAATGGGGACAATATCGATGACCCTCTTGCTACGCAGCTGCCGATCCGCAACCCCAATCCGGATGCAATCTCGACCCGCGGTATCCCAAGGTTCAATGTCAGCGGGATGCCAGGTATGGGTCCGCCAGTGGTCTATCCATTGGTGAATTCGGACAACCTGTTTAACTGGGTGAACAACTGGACCAAAAGCGCAGGAAAACACACGCTGAAATGGGGAGCCGACATACGCCGCATCCGGGCGGACCGGTTTCAACCGCAGGGTTTAAATTTCGGCCCCCGTGGGCGATTCGACTACAATCCAGGGACAACGGCCATCCCAGGGCAGGCGCTTGGCCCCTTTGGGACGCTAGGCAATTCGTTTGCCGCTTTCTTGTTAGGTGCACCCGATTTGACTTATCGTACCTTCCAGACCGTGACACCCACCAATCGCCTGACTCAAGCGTTCTTCTTCTTTCACGATAACTGGCAGATTTCCAAGCGGCTCACTCTCGATCTCGGACTTCGTTATGAAGCCCACACGACGGTTAAGCCGCGTTATGCCGGCGGTGCATCGAATTATGACGTCAACAACAACAGTCTGGCCGTGGCCGGCGTAGGGCCGATCGGCCTTAGCACCAACGTGGATTTTGATGCCAATCAGTTTGCTCCGCGCCTGGGCATCGCTTACCGGTTGAACGAAAAAACGGTTCTGCGGACTGGCTATGGATTGAGCTATTACACAGGTCGATTCGGTTTCACAGGCGGTACGCTATCAACGCAGTTTCCTGTGATCTACAACATTCAAGAGGGTGTGGCTGGTAACTTTCGAGTGGAAGGATCGGCGGACACACTTCCTGCCTTCTCTCTAGTCCCAATCCCGCAAAGCGGCGTGATCAGTCCCGCCCCAAATCAGGGTTACTTTACGGTGCCGCGAAAAAACCCAATCCCGATGGTTCATAGCTACAGCTTCACCATCCAACGCCAACTTCCGGGACAAATGGTCCTCGACGCAGCCTTTGTTGGAACATTGGGCAGGCGGATTCCAGGCCAACGGGAACTGAACTTCTCACTACCCGGCCAGGGCGCGGCGGGGCTCACCTTTAACCAGCGTTTTGGGCGCACCGCGAGTGTGGCGGAACGTTCCAACGCATACAACAACAACTACAACGGCTTGCAAGTGAACTTGCAAAAACGGTTCAATCGAGGGCTGTCGTTCCAGGCTGCATATACCTTTTCGAAGACGCTTGGCATTGGAGATGATCAGCCTGGTTTTACCATTCCAAGTGCTGTTCGCCAGCGCCATTATGGCCCCGCAGGCTTTGATCGAACTCATATGCTAACGCTCAATCACATCTGGGAACTCCCCTTTGGCACCGGGAAGCGCTATGCCCAGACCGGCCCCTTGCGCTGGATCGCTGGCGATTGGCAAATCGCCGGCATTGCGAGGTTCGTCACTGGCGCGCCCTTTTCTATCGTGGCCGACGCTGGCCCGTGCAATTGCCCTGGCAATGGCAATTTTGCCGATGTCCTCCGCGCGACCTCCATCTTGGGCGGCTACGGCCCTGGACAGCTCTACATGGATACTTCTGCATTTGCCGCCCCCAGGCCCGGAACCTTCGGTAACGGTGGGCGCAACATCGTGCCTGGCCCCGGCTTTGAGAATTACGACTTTTCCGTGTTCCGCTTCTTTCCGATTCGCGAAAAGATGCGGCTTGAATTTCGTGCTGAGTTCTACAATCTTACGAACTCACCACGCTTTGGCAACCCCGTCGGAAATGTGAACGCCGGCAACTTCGGCCAAATTACAGGCACCTTGTTTGGCGAGGGGGAACGGGACATTCAGTTCGCTTTGCGGCTTACCTTTTGAGCAACGCTGATCGGTTGCGTTGGGAGAACCCAATGCGGCGGGTGGGACTATCCATGCCAGCAAATCGTTTTTGCTAATCGCGAAGACTCTGGCACATAGTTAACAAAACGAAACAACGGCTGCGGCCCATGTTCGGGCTCAAGAGTCTTGCCATCTGCCCAGGATCTTCTTTACAGAATTTCTCCCTGGCAACTTGTATTCGCCCTCAGACGTCTTATAAGTGCAGAAATCCTCGAAAGAGGACGATATGTTTAGCGAGGATCACATGGA
Organism: Bryobacter sp.; assembly: GCA_046590555.1. Classification (GTDB taxonomy): domain Bacteria; phylum Acidobacteriota; class Terriglobia; order Bryobacterales; family Bryobacteraceae; genus Bryobacter. The sequence continues at coordinate 4,626 of JBKJUN010000762.1, forward strand.
TATTTTAGGCGAACGCAAATTCGTTGAAATTCCCGGCGACCGCACGCACGAGCTACCCCCGTTGCTAATCCGCTCGACCCCCGTCAAGCGCCTGGACAAAATGATGCACATGGCTTCCGGCATCGTCTCATCCGACGACGTCTTTAACAACATGCCCCTGCTCGATCCAAAACTGCTGCTTGAATTCGAGCGCCGTCGCATGGATCTGGCTCTCAACCTGGTCGACCAATACCAGTCCTTCATGCATACATGGGCCTGGGGCGACTCGATCCTTGAATGGATCCGCCAGTGCGAAACCACCTTCGAAACCAGAGTAGATTTGCGCCCGCTCCTGCGCGCTGACGTCTGGCCCCATGCTGGCCGCAAAAGCTTCGTCATCCTCCTAGAAGACAAAGCCAAGACTCTCCCCAGCACCGAAAACATCAACCTCGAAGGCGCCGTCGGCCTCAGGCTAACCTTCCGTCAACCCCCGCCAATAGGCTGCTTCAGCGACCAGTTCCTGTTTTACTTAAACGGCTCTCTCGCTCAAAACGCCTACCAAACCTGGTCGGGAATGAATGCAGACCCGGTCTCTGATCTTCCCCCGGAGCGCTTCCACTTCGACGTCGTTACAATGTAATCGTGACTTCTGCTGCATTGGCTCAATCATTCCCGATTCTCGATTTCGACTCCTATCTCGAGATAGAATCGAATGCAGCCAATAAGCATGAGTTCTATCATGGCATCGTCCTTGTGAAGGCTGATGACGAACTGAATCACGACACAATCAAGATGACGGCCACGCTCATTCTCGGTGGCAAGCTTTCAGCATCGACATGCTTCATGACCAGCTCTGACTTCAAGGTTTCCAGCCCTAAGCGTAATGCTGCTTTCTATCCAGATTTGGCAATTCACTGCCATCCAAGATCAAAAGCCGAAACCACGATCTTGCAATCTCCCTCGTTCATCCTTGAGGTTCTCTCGCCTTCGACGGACCGCTACGACCTCACCACCAAGCGCAAAGAATACTTCCGCATCCCTTCCCTACGCCACTACTTACTGATCGATTCAGCGACCCCAAAGCCACCATTCCCCTCACCGCCCTCAAAATCAGCCTCAAGCTAAAAGACCTCTACCGCCAAACCGGCCTCCTCTAATGCGATTCTATTGCGTCGTCGAT
>JBKJUN010000778.1:0-1807 GCA_046590555.1 Bryobacter sp.
CGGCGAAAGGCCGCCCCAAAGGGACGGCCTTTCGCATTGTAAGTGATATCCGGGCTTAGCGGATATGGATCAGTGACGGATTACCTGGGACATAAGCGCCATCGAGGCCGATGGCTCCTACACCGTAGGGACGATCGACACCAGTGATTGCACCTTCTGGCACGGTGAACTGGACGACATAAATGCCGACCAGGCCGGGGGCCATGGTGGCGGAAAGAACCGGGGCACCTTCATTGTTGATGCCGATGATCATTTGCGCAGCAACCTGGGTGGAGTTGTTGTAAGCACCGGGATTGTTGGTGGAAGACGGAGTAACTGTCTGGCCAAGGCCGGTGAAGAAACCGATCAGGTTTTCGCCGCGGAGGGCGGGGTTTTCGCGAGTCATGTAAGTGCCATCGGCTTTGATGACGACGCCCACACGCTTGCCGGCAGAATCGGAGGTTTCGAAGATTCCGGGCTGAACGGCGAAGACGGTGACGGCAAGGGAACTGGAGCCTTCATTGACCGTCATGCGAAGGGTAGAATTACCCGGTGCTACATCGCAAGGAGTCTGGAAGGTTGCCTGTTCCTGACCGTTCAGGTTGGCGAGTGAGACGATTGGAGCCGTGCGGCCACCGATTTCGATTGAGACATTGTTCAAGCGAAGTGAGTAGGGGCCGACGAAGCTGTTACCCATGACGACGCCATTGAGGCTGGGGGCGATGTTGGAGCCGAAGACCGTTGCGAGCCCGCAAGGGACGAGGCCAGCCTGGAAGCCGGCAGCGTTTGAGACACGAGTAATCGTGGGGCCCGGGGGCAGCGCGGTGAGGCTGAAGGTAACAACTCGGCTGACGGCGCTGGCCGAAACCGAGATCGGACCGGCAGTGGTGCCTGCGGTTGCGTTTACGGTAGCGACGCCCTGACCGTTGGTCAGCGCGGAGGAAGCCGAGAGAGTGACCCTGCCGCTCTGGACGACGAAGGTAACGTTGGCACCGGAGATCGGGCGGCCCTGAGCATCAAAGAGCTGAACCGAGAGCGGCGTGGTGAAGGGGCGTCCGATTACGACCGACTGGTTGTCACCAGAAATCTTGACGAAGTTGCCAATGGTGACGTTGTTCACAACGGTCCAGATGGTGTTGGCGTTGCCTGCGCTGGTGCGGATCTTGACTTCACCGGGGGTGGAGCCGAAACGTACAAGGAAGGAGAAGTCGCCGTCGCTGTTGGAGTTGTTAAAGAGTGACTCGATGGTAGCGTCACCGGAGATTACTTCGACACGTATAGGGACACCGGCGAGACGGTTGCCGAAGGCATCGGTGACTCTACCGCGGAGTGCGAGCGGAGTCAGAGTTCCAGGGCCGCCGGATTGGTTATCACCCTGAGTTTTGGTGATCACACCGGGGGGGCCAGCAACGACTTCAAGGTTGAAGTTGAAGCTGCGGCCGGGGTTCGCGCAATTGCCAACGCAGGCCTGGAAGTTGGAGGAACCGAGTTTGGAGCCGGCGACGATATCGCATGAGACATCACCTTGTCCATTGGAGAGGTTGGTTTGAACGCAGTTCGCGCTTGCTCCCTGGTCAGGATCGTTGCCGGTTGAACCAAAGAAGCCGACGCCCTGGATGGGCGAGCCGAATCCGGCAAGGGTTCCACTAAAGATACTTGCCTTGATTGCGCCTGCGGTTGTGGTTCCAGCTTGGACACGGATAGTTGAGCCCTCTGCGGGAGTAGTGAGCGTTATGTTCGGCGGACTGGCTGGCAAAAGGAGCGGGGCAGGACCAGACTGCGGGTAGGAAATAAGCGTAAAGTCAACGTTTCCATTTGGGGAACTGGC
>JBKJUN010000259.1:0-5229 GCA_046590555.1 Bryobacter sp.
TCCGGCCAATTGCTCCTTTACGAACCGGTCGTAAGGTTTGTCCTCATTCAAGCTCTGGATCACGTAATCCCGGTATCGCCAGGCATTTGGGAAGTAGATATCGGTCTCAAACCCACCGGTGTCGGCATAGCGCACTACGTCGAGCCAGTGGCGGCCCCAACGTTCTCCGTAACGCGGAGAAGCAAGCATGTGGTCCACTACTTTGGCGTAGGCATCCGGGCTGCGGTCGGCCTCAAAGGCTTCCAACTCTTCGGGCGTCGGCGGTATTCCCAGCATGTCAATGCTCAACCGCTTGAGCAGAGCCCGACGACCGGCCTTTTCAACCGGAACCAATTTTTGTTCTTTCAGTTTTGCAAGTACAAACGCATCAATTGGACTGGAAGCGCCCGAGGGCACTGCCGGTCTTTTCAACTTTTGAAAGGACCACCATGTCGGCTGAGCCTGTATGGACGCCTCGCCCCATTTGGCCCCGCCATCAATCCAGCCGCGAATCGTTGCGACCTCGGATTCGCTCAAAGCCTTCTTACCCGGGGGCATGGCGAGAGCGCCTTTGCGTTCCACAGCTTGAAACAGAATACTGTCCGCTGCCTTGCCAGGCACCACTGCGGCACCACGTGCTCCACCCTGCAGCATGGCCTCCCGGCTGCGCAGATCCAACCCGCCCATCTTTGCCGCCCCATGACAGGAGACACACTGGGTGGCCAAAAGCTTGCGGGCCGATTCATCATCAGCTAGCACGGCCGTTGCGCAGGAGAGCGCGATCCACAAAATTCGCATTTGCATCATTTCTATCGAACTCTTAACCTTTTGGCAATCCTACACGCCATCGCTTAAGACTTTTCTCAAGCCAAACCCCATCCCGCTCGGTGTGGCAAGTGAAGCAGGCGTTTGGACTTTCTTGCCGTCCAAAGCGCAACGTCGGCTCAGCCCTGGGCCGGTCGTCGATCTGATGACTGCGAGCCGCAAAGAGCAGACTGTTCATGATCTTTGGCATGTGGCAGTTTACGCAGAGGCTGGCCTCGCCCGAACCATGCCTGGTATGCCCAATAGCAGCATACTTCGCCGGATGACACTGTAGACACATCTGGTTTGAATCTGACTGGTGCTTGAGCGAAGTGCGATTGGCGGCGGGATTTGCGGGATGCGGATCATGGCAATTCCCACAATGCGCCTCGCCTTTCTGAAAGCATGCCGTCCGTTCAAAGGATTCGACAATAAACGTAGTCTCACGGAAGCGACCATCACGATAAAAAGCCTTCCGCGAAAACTCCGCATACGGCCGACGCTGGTAGCGTGGCGGAAAACCTTGCGGCTCGCGAATCGCAGATTGCGCATGACACTGCGCACAAACCTCCACGTATCCGCGATTATCGATCTTCTTGAAGCTCCACTTGGATGCGCTTCCTTTGACATGCGCGGCAGATGGCCCATGACACATCTCGCAATTTACGCCCGGCTCGAGAAATCCCTTCGCCTCAAGCTGACTTGTATGGCAAGGCGCACAATTCTGCTGATAGGAGGTGACATCGCGCATTCGGTGAAAATTACCCAGCTCGGTTCGTGCGGAATCAGGCGGATCAATCATCCTCCAATAGTTGATCCATTCCCCTTTGAGGTTGTTGTATTGAAGGGGAAGTACGTGAAGTTCTCCATTCGGAGCCTTGGTGGCATAAGCCTGCTGCCACTTGGACCCGATTGTGTAGTCCACGCGGAAGCGGTCCCACAGCCCAGTTTCGCGCCGTAAATCCACAAAATATTTGCCATCTTCAACGACGCCTTTGACCAAGGCATTTCCCTTACCGCCAAAAGCTGCCAGATGAGAGAAGTCTCCCATCACCCCCTGTGGCTCGATCTTGCGTAGCATTTTGGCCATGCCTGTACCACTCCAGCTATCCCACTGCGCCCGATGGCAGGGCTGACAGGATTCGCTGCCTGCGTATGCGTTGCGAGAATCTTTCGCCAGCCGGACGACCGGTTCTCTTTTCGTTGCCAATACTTTCTCTGAAGTTTCGGTCAACCGCTGCCTGACCTGCCGCCATTCGCGTTCTGGTATTCCTTCCGGGGCCTGGAAGCGATCAAGCGTTTCCAGTGTTTCTCTCGCCTTGTGTTTGGCCGCCTGCGTTTCGCCGCGATTGGCCAGCACGGCTGCCAAGGTGCCCGTAAGGAGAGGATTTTCAGGATAGAGCCTCAGGGATTCCCGCGCGTAGTAGAGGCCGGTGGGATAGCCGGTCAGATCAAAGCTTGCCCGAGCCCCTGCTTCATAAACCTGCGCGAGCAACCAGGACGCCGGGAATTTCTTCAGAAACTCGCTTACGCGGGTCCGCCGCGTCACAGGGTCCGATTCCCGATAGAGAATCTGAAATGCCTTTCGCTCTTCGGCATTTTCCACCTGATCGAGCAAGGTAATCCCGCGGGATTGGCCGCGTCTGAGCGCAACATCCAGGTCCTGGGCTAACAGTACGAAACTGAGCAGCTTTAGCAACATGAAGTTTTATTCGTCGCGGGTAATTATTTCAGATTATCGCGTTGAAGTGAATTTTAATCTGATATATACTAATCGCACGATTTCGGGTGGCTGGGAGAATCTCGCAGCCACCCTGATTTACGTCTATTTGGGAGGCAGTACAACGATGATCAGAAGTACCTTGCTCGTCCTTGCCCTCAGTTTTTTGAGTGCAACAGCAGCATTTTCTCAAGCTTCCAGCGCTACCATCAACGGAACCTTGCGTGACTCCTCGGGGAGCATCATCCCGGGAGCTGCGCTCGTGCTTCGCAATCCATCCACCTCGATCGAAACCCGCTCAGCGAGCAATGAATCCGGCTATTACGCGTTCTTGAACATCCTTCCGGGGCAGTACACACTGGAAGTTTCCAAGCCAGGTTTCCGAACCAACAAACTCAGTCTGTTTACACTTTCTGTCAATCAGACTGCAACTATCGACGTCGTCATGGAAGTCGGTTCTGTCGACCAGTCAGTCACCGTCGAAGCGATCGGCGCGGAAGTACAGGCGTCCACATCTGAAATCGGTGCCGTTGTTTCCCGCCAACAGGTGGTTGACCTCCCCTTGAACGGACGCAACTTCACACAGTTGCTCTCGCTGACTCCGGGCGTTGCCCCGGTTAGCGTCTCCCAAAATGCTGGCTCCGGCTTCGCCCATCCCGGTATCGGCGCTTTCATCTTCCCTGCCATCAACGGCCAAACCAACCGTTCTAACTTCTGGACCCTTGACAGCATCACGAACCAGGGACTGATGCTTTCCACCCCGGCCGTCAACCCCATCGTGGACGCGATTGCTGAATTCAAAGTACAGTCACACAACGATCAGGCCGAGTTCGGTGGCGTCCTCGGCGGTGTCATCAATGTTGCTACTCAGAATGGCACCAATCAACTTCACGGCTCGGCTTGGGAATACGTCCGCAACAGCGAGTTCGACGCCCGCAACACCTTTCTACCTGCCGTCACTCCATTCCGGCAGAACCAGTTCGGTGCTGCCGTTGGCGGTCCTGTAGTGATTCCAAAAATCCTCAATGGCCGCAACAGCACCTTTTTTCACGGTGCCTATCAGGGCTGGCGTTTCCGCCGGGCTAACAACGCACTCTTCCGCGTCCCTACCGCAGCGAATCTAACTGGCGATTTGAGTGATGAAGCTAGACAGATTTTCGACCCGTTCTCCTCGCGCGCCAACCCCGCTGGCCTTGGCTTCGTCCGTGATCCTTTTGCAGGCAACCGCATTCCAGCAAGCCGCATCAGCCCTGGCAATTTGCTCTATGCAAGGACTACATTCCCAGTTGGCGGTGCACCGATTACTGCCGATCGCAACGCCCTCGACCCTTCTGGCTTTAATCAAAATCAGGACGAGTATTCCTTCCGTGTGGACCGCGTGCTTAGCCCCAAAGACAACGTTTTCTTCCGGCTTAGCCACTCCATGCTCGACCAGACAGCTTCGGGCGGGCGTCCGATCCTTGCCAGCTTCCGCGAGTTCAATGCAATGAACATTGGAACGAGTTGGGTTCATACCTTCAACCCGACCACAATCTTGCAGGCGCAATTCGGCCGACTGGTAAACGTGGACAATAGCGGTACCCGCTTCCGCAGTCTGCCCGCCAATTTCGTCCGCGACGTTGGCTACAATCCTGTTTTTTGCTGCAACTTCCTGGACGGTCAAACACTAGTGCCTGCACTGAACATTGATGGCTGGGTTGGTGGAGCTGAGGGTAGCTCATTCAACCGACCGTCAGACGTTTGGCAGTACAAATCGTCGTTCACCAAAATCAAAGGCAATCACCAGATCAAGATGGGTGGCGAATGGAACAACATGGACTTCCTGGGTTCACCAAGAGGTGCCAGTGCGACCTATCGTCCAATTCAGACATCGAATCCGCAGAACCCCGGCACGACCGGCAGCCAGCTTGCCAGCTTCCTTCTCGATGTGCCTGATGCCGCCGGCTTCCGCAATCGCTCAACCACCGTTCGTCGCGGCGGCCACATGGGCTTCTTCTTCCAGGACCAATGGAAGATCACATCAAAACTTACGATGAACATCGGCCTTCGCTACGACAAGACCTTCATTCCACCACTCGGTCAGGAAGGCAACGAGAATATCTTCACTGGTGGTTATGACCTGCAGCGGGGTGTTTACCTCATCCAGAAGCAGCCTGGCTCATGCGAAGAACTTAAGAAAGCACCTTGCGTCCCCGGTGGCAAACTACCCGCCAATGTCGAAGTCGACCCGCGCGGTAAGCTCTATCACAACGTGAACGACAACTGGGGGCCGCGCCTCGGCTTCGCTTATCGGGTTGCTCCCCGCACAGCCATCCGTACCTCGATCGGCATGTTCTACGACAACTATGCCGCCGTCGTGCAGACTTCTCAGAACTACTCGGCTCAGTGGCCCAGCGTAGGCGAACAGTTGCAGGAAAACCTCAACAATCCCACCGCCGCCCAGCCCACTCCGAGCTTCAACGGTCGCAATCCCTTCCCGGGTGGCGCACTGCCCGCAGCCAACCCCTTCAATCAAGTCCAGTGGTATATGGATCCCCGCGCCAAGAACCCCTACTCCATTCAGTGGAACTTCGGCGTCCAGCATCAGATCAATTCCGACACCGTCGTCACAGTTAATTACGTCGGCTCCAAATCGAGCCGTCTCGATATCGGTGGTTTCTACAATGTCGCCACCGCGCCCGGCCCCGGCAACTTTCGTGAACGCGCACCCTTCCCCTATATCCGGC
>JBKJUN010000429.1:0-27870 GCA_046590555.1 Bryobacter sp.
CAAGATGATCCTCGGTATCGGGCAGACACTGCAGGGCCGGCTGATGCTTTATGACGCTTTGAACATGAAGTTTCGCGAATTGAAGCTACGCCGTAACCCGGATTGCCCTTCGGGTAAATGCTCTGTAGTAAAGGAATTGATCGACTACAAGCAGTTTTGCGGGATTCCGGATGCCCCGCCTGCGCCTATTGCTAGTGCGGGAGACCTAGAAGTTACTGAGGTCAAAGCGATGATCGACTCAGGTGAAGACTTTATTTTGGTGGATGTTCGGGAACCCCACGAGTATCAAATTGCGTCTATTGCCAAAGCAACTCTAATTCCTTTGGGCCAACTGCCGATGAGATTAAGTGAGCTGTCAAAAGACTCTAATATAGTCTGCCATTGCAAAAGTGGCGTCCGAAGCGCAAAAGCCGTAGATTTGTTGAAACAAAATGGCTACTTACGTGTTAGAAACATGATAGGAGGAATCTTAGCCTGGAGTGACAAAGTGGATCCTAGCGTCGCGAAGTACTAGACGAAAAACTAGTCTCTGTCTATTGACGGGGCTCTTTGTGGTGGGCTCGCTTACGTCCATCAAAACTCAAGTTGAAGATTCCGTATACTTTCGTTATAGCGAAACGACCGGCTGGGTAGTAGGTAACGACCAATTTAGTGCCCGTTTTCGTATGGAAGCGAATTCTACTTTCCGTTGGGTAAACCTTACGGATTCGTTTGGTTCTGTTCTTTGGGAAGGTTCGCAGTCTGAACCTAGCAGCCCGATTGATCTTCGGATCGACAATACTTTTTTCAATGCCAAAACTCCGCTTCGGCTTGTCGGCCAGCGGGACTTTGCTACGCCCAAGGGCGGCAAGGGCCTGGCGATATCGTTTCGCGACATGGCGCAACTCTACGAGTTTGAGTTGTTATTCGAGATTTATGCCGGTCATCCGATCCTCCACCAGCAGCTTCGAGTGAAGAACCTGCGTGGGTCGCGTGTATTTCTTCGTGCTAACGATATTGTTTCTTACGCTCCAAGGATTGAAGACGTTGAGTATCGTGTATTTCGTGTTAACCAGTGGAGTGTTCTCAATGGTGGCCGTAATTTTGAGCCGCTCACCACAAACCTGGCCCAGCGTTTGCAGCGTGTGACGATGCAGACGGGGGCTGGCGGGTTTCAATGTACCTGGGTTGCTATCGCCAAGCCTGACAATGTGGGACTGATTGCTGGTTGGGAATTTGATGGGCGCGCTGATGCGCTCATTCAGCGCACCGATTCCATCCTCGATATTGGTGTGAATGTGGTGAGCCTGATGCACCCGGTTGAACCGCAGACCTGGTACGACGCTCCTGCTTCATTTGTCGGCATCTTCGTCGGCGATTGGGACGAAGCCGGCTACCGCACCCAACGTTATGCCGAAGCTGCTCTTGCCCCAAAGGTTGAAGACCCGAGATTCCCATACGTCGCCTGGGATAGCTGGGGCTATGAAAAAGCAATCGATGAAGTGAAGCTCCGCCGTGAAGCCGATCTTGCTGCGGCAAGTGGTGCAGAATTGTTTATCGTCGATCTCGGATGGGCCAAGCAGATGGGCGACTGGGAAGCAGACCCTGAGAAGTTTCCGAGCGGCATGCGCGCCTTCTCAGACTATATTCATTCCAAGGGCATGAAGTTCGGTCTTCATTACGTAATTAGCGAAGCGATGGCCAGCTCTAAAGTTCTTCAGGATCACCCCGAGTGGGCCTGTTCTACCAATTACAACTACCACGGGGCGCAGTCTCTCGCTCTCGGTCATAAGCCAGTCCAGGACTGGGTGATTGAAGAGGGCGTCCGAATTATTCGCGACTACAACGTCGACTGGATCCTTCAGGACGGCCAGACGATGGTGAAGCAGTGCACCAATGCCGGTCTGAGCTACGATCCGCGTGACTGGAACTATTCTGGCGACGAAGGGCTGAACCGGATTCTTCGCGAGATCCAGGCTCAAACCCCTGGGGTTGTTTGGGAGAATTGCGCCAACGGCGGCAACATGATGACTTTCAGCATGGTGCGCAACTATGTCACCTCTATTACTAACGATGCCTCGGGTTCGCTTGGTTCGCGCCAGGGGCTCTTCGGCGCGAGTTTTCCTTTTTCTCCGCGCTACACCGATCGCTATATGCCCGACATAGAGATGACGAATTACAATACGCGAAGCTTCATGTTCGGGGGGCCGTGGATTCTGATGAATCGCCTGGCCAATCTCGATGCCGGTGAGATGGCCTTTCTCAAAAACGAAATTAGTACCTACAAAGAGATGCGTGCGTCGATTGTTAATGGCAAGGTTCTCCATCTTACGCTGCGTCCTGCCCTAGGCCGAACGGATGCTATCCAAAGCTACAATCCAGCTCTTGATGAAGCCATTGCCGTCGTCACCCGCGATGCCACCACAACCAATCGATTCACCTTGCGATTTCGCGATCTGATGCCTACCCACACATACCGGGTCAGCTTCGCCGATGACCGCAGAATATTCACTATGACCGGCGACCAGCTCATGCGCACCGGCGTTAGTGTTAACCTTCCAGAGCGTGAATCTGGAGAAATTGTCTACGCCCGGCGCATGGTTCAATAGCCGTCCGATCCTGGCTTTTGTTTTCCTCATTTCCCTTGTCTGCCTCGGCGGTCCCTCAACTCAAATCGCCACTGTACAACTGGATCCAATCCTTGCCACCCCAGCCCAGGATGAGGCGCTTTACTCCCACGGCATCCTGCGGATGGCTGCGGGCGAGGACTGGCTCACCCCGCGTTTTCTCGGACGTTTGCTCCTGGTCAAGCCACCATTGCTGCAATGGCTCAGCGCGGCATCGATCAAGACTTTTGGCTCGCGTCTCTGGGCTCTCCGGTTGCCCAGTATTCTCGCGGGTGCCGCCATCCTGACGATCGTCTTCCACGCCACTGGCCCGATCGGTTGGCTTCTGCTCGTCTCGACGAATCTGTGGCGCGCGCGTGCTGGCCTGGTCTTGATGGACGATCTGTTGACTCTTTTCTACCTGATCGCTATTTTGCAGTTCGCCCGTGACCCCAAGCTCACCATTCGTTGGGCGGGCTATATCGTCGGTGCAGCCGTTGGGCTGGCGATCATGACCAAATGGTTTGCCGGGGTGCTGCCATTGGCACTCTTCCTTTGGGCCCGCCCTCCGCTGCGGCGCTGGCTCGAAGCTACTGTCGCAATTCTCGTTATCGCGCTACCCTGGCACCTTTACCAGCTCACCGTCAATCACGACTGGTTTCTTGCCGAATATTTCGGCGTCGAACTCCTCGGATATGCTTTTCGGGCGCCAGTGCAGGCCAGCACAGACAGCCAGCTCGGCTACTATTTACCGCGTCTCGCGTGGCTGCTACCTCTGACAATTCCGCTCGTTGCCAGACGATGGAATCGAGCGTGGTTCTTCTGGTGCGGAGTATTGCTCGCTTCGATCTTTGCCTACAGCTATCGCAATACTACCTACCTTGCGCCGCTTGGCCCCGCCTTGCTGCTCTGCCACAGAGGCTGGATCCACTGGGGCTTTGCGCCTTTAGCTCTCGCCGCCTTTCTCAACTATCCCGTTCCTCAATCCCAATCGCCCATCAGCAATGAGTTTCAGGGCAGGGAAGTGCTCCACCTTGACCCCGACGATCAACTCCGCACCACACTCTACCCAGGCACCACAGTGCGCTACATCTTTCTGATTGAGCATCTCCCGCCCAACGGACCGCTCGACTTCGAAAGGCTTGGCATCGCGAGCCCAGTTTCCAGCTTTCTCAGGTCGCCGGAGGCAAAAGTCGATGCGATACTGGCCGCCAATCTCGATCAACTGCGCCTTCTGATCGAATCGAGCCCCGAACGTGACTTTATTCTTCCTCTAAAGGTTTGGCAGCAACTCAACCTGAATGGTCCGCATGAAGTCCGGCTTGGCCCAAAAGTATGGCTTCGCAGTCGCAGTCCCCAGGCTGGCCCCAGGCCAAATCTTTTCTCATTAATTCCTAAAGCATGATATTTTAATGTCGATACTAGTTTTGTTAGCGCAACTGTAACTGGTGTGCTTTTAAAGAAACTGCTTTCTGAGGAAATCCATGAAAATAACTCCGCAGCGATCAAATCGCTTCACGGGGCTTCTGCTGTTTTGCGCGATGCTGTTCGCGACTATTGAGCAAAGCTCTGCCCAGACTCTTTACGGTTCGATCGTCGGTACGATCACCGACGCATCTAACGCCTCTATTCCTGACGCCACTGTATCAGTCAAAAGCAAAGGAACTGGCGTCAGCCGCACCGCCACCACCAATTCTGAGGGTGGCTTCAGCATCCCCACCATCCAGGGCGGCATCTATAGCATTGAGGTCAAAAAAGATGGCTTCCGCGTTTCCCGTCAGGACAACATCGAGATCACGGCGAACACGGTCTCGCGAGTCGATCTTAAGTTGACTGTTGGCCAAGTGAGCGAATCGGTAACGATCGAAGCCAACGCGGCCGTTCTTCAGACGGATCGTTCTGAGGTCCGCGCCGAAATCACTTCAAAAACTTTGACGGAGCTGCCCGTTGCTAACGGCCGCAATTACCAGGCGCTGTTCGTGACTATCCCCGGGATCTCGCCCCCTTCCACACCGCATTCGGTGCCGTCGAATCCCTCGCGCGCCATGCAGTGGCAGACCAACGGGAACAATACAGCTTCTAACAACACCCGGATTGATGGTGCCAGCGCTACAAACGTATGGCTGCCCCACGTGGCAAGCTATGTTCCTGCACTCGAATCGATCGAGACCGTGAATATCGTTACCAACAGCTTTGACGCAGAGCAGGGCCTCGCTGGTGGCGCTTCCGTCAACGTCAGCATTCGCTCGGGTGCAAACCAGATGTCTGGCGCTCTATTTCACTATCATCAGGGCAATTGGTCACAAGCCCGAAACTTCTTCTTGCCCGCCAATCAGCAGAATCCGAAGTTCGTATCGAACCAATTTGGTGGCCGCCTCGGTGGAGCGATCATCAAGAACAAGCTTTTCTATTTTGGTAGTTTTGAAAACTCAACGGACCGCCGCTTTGCTGGTGCTCTCCAGACCGTGCCTACCGCAATGATGCGTACTGGCAACCTGTCTACCTCTACACTGCCGATTTATGACCCCAATACGGGTGCTGCCAATGGAACCGGACGTCAGGCATTCCCTGGTAATTTAATCCCTGCCTCGCGGATTCATCCTACGGCCGCACTGCTTATGCAGCGATTGCCGCAAGAGAACAACCCCGGCCCGGCTGGCGTGCCCAACAACAACTACTTTGCCCTTGGTCAGGCCGCCTTTGACCGCAAGACGATTGACTCTAAGTTCAACTACAACATCAGCGACAAGTGGACTTCTTTTGCCCGCCTGAGCTGGCTTAGCTTTGACCTTACAGCGCCTACGGCCTTTGGTGAAATTGGTGGTGGCCCGATCGCGTTCGGCAATCCTGGGAAAGGCTTCGGCGGCACATGGAGCGGCACGTTAGCCACTACCTACACAATCAAGCCAACCTTTCTGATCGACGCCTATTTTGGATATACCTTGATGGATACCAATATCGAACAACCCGGCCTTGGCCCCAATCGGGGGCGAGATGAGTTGAAGATCCCCGGCACCAATGGGACCCGCTTCTTTGAATCCGGCTTCCCCGGCTTTGGCATCGGTGGCTTTTCGGCTTTTGGGTCTACGGAAACTTACATGCCCTATTACAGGACCGATCCTCAATTCCAATACGTGGCCAATGCCAATTGGATGCGCGGTTCGCACAACATTCGTTTTGGCATGGACATCTACCATTTACAGTTGAATCATACGCAGCCCGAATTTGCGGGTGCGGCTGGCGGTGCCTCCGGTCGTCTGAACTTTGGTCAGGGCCCGACACAGTTACGCCTCGACAATGGCAATGTCGCCGCCGGCAACAACTTCAATTCGATGGGCACCTACCTGCTTGGCCTTGTCGATGGCGGCGGCCGCGTCCTTCAGGTGCCGGATATCTATCGCACAAAGACCTCCTTGTACAGCTTTTATGTGCGTGACCAGTGGCAGGTGAACCGCAAGCTTACGCTTTCTTATGGCACGCGTATTGAAAGCTTCCCGATGCCCTGGCGCGAAGGCAGCCGCGGCACCGAGCGCTACGACTTTGCGACGAACGAAATGATCGCTTGCGGTCTCGGCGGCACTCCCCGTGATTGCGGTACCAAGGTGGCCAAGCTACTCTTCTCGCCGCGCCTTGGCATCGCCTACCGCATGAACGAAAAGACAGTCATCCGCACTGGCTTCGGGGTCAATTGGGATCCCTGGAATCTAGCCCGTCCGCTTCGCACCAACTACCCGATCCTGGCGGCCTTCAATCTTGCGCCGCCTGCGCTCGGCTATGCCACCACACTGACCCAGGGCCTGCCGAATTTGCCTGATCCAGTGATCAATAGCAGCGGACGGAGTTTGGTTCCGTCCAACTATGCGATCAACACAACTGGCGATAAGTTCCAGCGCAGCTACATCCTCAACTACAACCTCACCATCCAGCGTGATCTGGGCAAGAACTGGTCCACGCAGGCAGGCTATGTCGCCAGCCGCGCAGTTCGTGTCTCGGGACGTTTAAATCTCAATGCCGGTCAGGTGATTGGTGCCGACCAGGCCGGTCAGCCGCTCTTTCCCAGGTATGGCCGTGCTGTTGAAACAAGCCTCATTGGCCCCATGGGCGATAACAACTATCACTCACTGCAGGCCACGCTCACCAAGCGCTACTCTGGCGGGTTGCAGACCAATGTGGCCTACACATGGTCCAAGGCAATGGGATGGTGCTGCAACGAAGATAATAATGGTGGTCCGCTGGTTCCCGCTCTCAACTACACGAGCCTCAACTACGTACCGCTCAACTTCGACCGCACGCACAACCTGCAGTTCACCGCCACCTACGAACTGCCTTTCGGTAAGGGCAAGAAGTTCGCAGGAAACAAAGCAGTCAACATGATTGCCGGCGGCTGGCAGATAAACACGCTCTCGAGCTTTATGACCGGCACCCCCGTTCGTGTGACCTCAGACGGTGGTAGCCTCCGTTTGCCGGGCAGCACCCAGCGTGCCGATCAGGTCAAGCAGGAAGTCGCTGTCCTTGGCGGTATCGGTCGCGGTACTCCCTATTTCGACCCCTTCGCCTTTGAGCGCGTCCTCGAACCCCGCTTTGGCAGCGCCGGCTTCAACAGCTTGCGTGGTCCCAGCTTTATCAATACCGATCTCGGCCTCTTCCGCCGCTTCGATATCAAGGAGAAGATCAATCTTCAGTTCCGAGCTGAACTCTTCAACTGGACCAATACTCCGAAGTTTGCCAACCCCTCTTCCGCAATCAACAACCGTATTACCAATCCGGCTGGTCAATTTACCGGTGGAGTGTTTGAAGTCACTGGCACCAATGCCGGCGGCCGCGAACCGAACGGTGACCGGATGTTGCGGTTGGGCCTCAAGCTCACCTTCTAGTAAATAGTCAAGAACAGATAGAGCGCCCGCCCCTCATGAAGGTGCGGGCGCTCTTATTTTTGAATCTTGGCGAAGTGATTGACAGGGCCATTCCCGCGTCCGAGGCCTGGGTTGGTCGCGATCGCAGTATGAATCCAAGCCTTAGCCTGCCGCACTGCTTCCTCTAGCCCCTTGCCCCACGCCAGCAGTGCAGCCACAGCCGCAGAATAACTGCAGCCTGTGCCGTGGGTGTGCTTTGTCTCGATCCGCTCGCCGGACAGAATCACTTTTCCTCCAGGCCAAAGGAGCAGATCCATTGCCGCACCCTCAAGATGCCCGCCCTTAAGCAACACCGCACCAGCTCCGAGATCGAGGATCGCCTTTGCTGCATCGAGCATTTCGGCCGAAGTCTCCACGCGCCTTCCAGTGATCGCGGCCGCTTCGTGCAGGTTTGGCGTCAAGAGCATACAAGCGGGCAAGAGCAGTTCAATCAACTTCTCACATGCATCGGCGTCCATCAGCGGCGCACCGTGCTTGGAGATCATAACCGGGTCTACCACCAGAGGGAACTTGAAGTCTCGGGCGAGTGAGGCCACTCGCTCTACCATTGCCGCAGTTCCTAATGCGCCCGTCTTTGCGGCAACTGGCGGAATGTCTTCGAGTACTGCAATCAACTGTGCACTGACAAAATCTGGATCCAGCACTTGAACTTCGTCCACTTTCACTGTATTTTGCACGGTGAGAAGAGTGATCACAGCTTCGCCGTAAACACCAAACTGATGAAAAGTTTTGAGGTCCGCCTGGATGCCTGCCCCGCCACTCGGGTCCGATCCGGCTATGGTGAGAGCAACAGGTCTTGTCACACTTTTAGGATTAGAACGGTAATGTTGTCGGGCCCGCCTGCATTGCGAGCCGCCTCTACCAGCGATTGTGCTTTGGCCGGTAAATCCTGAGAGTTGTCAGACATAATGATCGAGATCGCATCCGTAGCTACTACTCCATGCAGGCCGTCGCTACAAAGCAAAATCAGCATTCCAGGAGTTCTTGGAATGCTGCGTGTATTTACTCTTAGTGGATTTCCAACCCCAATCGCCATCGTCAATACGTGACGCATTGGATGACGCTTCAAGGTTTCTTCGTCGATCCCCAAGCGGCGGCCCACTTCGTTCACCCAGGTCTGATCTTCCATCAGAGACTCGAGTCGATTTTCCAAATAGGAGTAGATTCGACTATCGCCTACGCTGGCAAGGTGCAGATGATCGCCATCATGAAGCAAGCCAACCAGCGTGGTGCCCATGCCTTCGAGAGAAAGATCGCTTGCTGCCATCCGTTTCACCCGATTGTTCGCCTCGACAAAGGCTTCTTCAAGATCGTGCAGCTTGGGGTTACTGCGTTTCTCCATAACGTCGAGAACGGTTTCAGCGGCCAGTCGCGAAGCAGTCTCGCCAGCCTGGGCTCCGCCCATCCCGTCGGCGACGATGTATAAGTTTTGTCCGTGATCAATCAGAAGAAAATCTTCGTTGTTTTTTCTGACCCGACCCGGATCGCTGAGGCCATAGCTTTGCATGAGCGGCAACATGAATTATAAACCAATGCAACACAGCAAATATCGCATGCAAGGCTCCTGTCTCATAATGCGTCAATTTTGCTCAAAAAAGGTCAAGGATTTAAGCTTGATCTTGTGCTTTCCGCACAAGGTGATTGTTAGGCGGCTGAGCTAGCTCGCCGAAGCGGTACTTGCCGAAGCGTCGCTTGATGCGGGACGAGTTCTTACAAACTCATAACGTTCCATTGTTGCCGCAGCGAAATTCTCATGGCTGCGTACCACTTTGCCCATGCAACGCAATCGCACATCCTCATCAGGACTTTGGCCGGTCGGCAAAGTGATCATGTACTCGATGATTTCACCTACTGAGAGTGGCTGGTTGAGTTCAAATAATACGCCGCTAGAAGACATGTTCAAGGTTTGACCCTGAACAAAACTAAAGCGATGGCCGCTACGAATTATTTCGAAGGGCAGGCGCAGTTCAAATCGTTGATTCTTACGGTTTTCGTTCACGGTTCACCTTAATCTACTAGGCCGGAATTGCCTGGTCAAGAAAAATACCCAGATGACATAGGCAAAAAGGACTAGTACTCACAGAGGCGTTAGTCAGATGCCTCCCGAAAGCGAGATGCTTCTTGAAAGCGAATTGTTTCGCCAAAAATGCTGGCTCGACTTCGGCTTGCTGCACGTCGACAATAAGAGAAGTGAAGAAATTCCTCAGAAACGCGATGGGGGTCGGCCTAATAGTAATTGGCATCATCGGTTTGATTCTTCCCATCATGCCGGGTTGGGTCTTTCTTGTTCCTGGGCTCATGATTCTAGCTGAAGAGTTCCCCTGGCTCGACAAATTTCTCAATCGTTGGTTGGCCTGGGCAAAAGCAAAGATGTCTCGCGAACAAAATCTTGACAAAAATGATGCATCTGGCACCGGCAAGCCTACCTTATAATCGGGCCAATAGGGTTCTTCCAGTTGAAACGAATACTTGCCCATCTCGTAGTGTCTTTTCTCGCGACCATGGTCTTGCCTGGGCAAGAAAAGAAGGCCAGCCCCCCACCGGCAGGCTATGCCGGCAGCATTATGTGCCGTGGCTGCCACCCGGATATCTCAGGAACCTTTTACCGAAATGCCCATTTCAAAAGCACAACCGACGACAAGCTGAAATTCGAGCAAAAAGGTTGCGAAAGTTGCCACGGCCCCGGAAAAGCTCACATCGAAGCCAAGGGCGACAAGACGAAGATCATTGCTTTCTCGAATCTGAGCCCAAAGAAGTCGCTCGATGCTTGCCTCCAGTGCCATACACAGCAATTGGGACGGGCAAACATTCGCCGCAGTTCACACACTACCGCTGATGTCATCTGCTCCAACTGCCATTCAATGCACAAACCGGCAACCCCAAAGCAGCTGCTGGCCAAGCCACAAACCGATCTCTGCTATGGCTGCCATACCAACGTTCGGGCGCAGTTTTCGATGCCAGTCAAACATCGCGTAAACGAAGGCTTCATGCAGTGCTCCGATTGTCACAATCCGCACGGAGCAGACGCGCCAACCAACCGCATGAGCGCGCGGCCCCGCATGATGGCACATGCCCTCCAGAACGAAGAATCGTGCATGAAGTGTCACGTCGACAAGCGCGGGCCGTTCGTCTTTGAACATGCCGCTGTTCGTGTTGATGGTTGCAACTCCTGCCACGTTCCTCATGGCAGCATGAATGCAAGGTTGCTCAAGCGGCCTCAAGTCTTCACCCTTTGTCTGGAATGTCACAATGGAGCCGGTAACTTTGGCCGGCAGGGTGACGGCATTCAATTGACACCTGCTTCGCATTCACTGACCGATCCCAAGTATCAGAACTGTACCGTTTGCCATACCCGCATCCACGGTTCCAATTCACATTCGAGCTTCCTGCGATGAACCTCTTAGTGCTGACTCTCCTCGCTCAACAGACGGTGGCACCATCGGTAGAAGCAGTCGGTCCTGCCCGCGGAAAGACGATTGGCGACTACAGCATCCGGCAGTCCTTTGAGACTGGTTACCGATTTGCCGAAATCGACGGCAATCGAGGCAAATACCGCAGCGACGTGAACTTCCTCAATGGTCTCCGCGTGCTTGGCACCTCTCTCAGCGTCAATTCACGCAACGGAAAAGGCAAATATTTCGACGAGATCATCCTCAATACACAGGGTCTTGGTAATGATCCTTATCAGATCAGCAATCTTCGGGTTGAGAAGAATCGAAAGTATCGCTATGAGATGAACTGGAGGCTAAACGATTACTTCAATCCCGCTCTTACGATCGCTTTCGGACAGCACTGGCAAAATCTCCAGCGGCGTATGCAGGATCACCAGTTCACGCTTTTCCCTCAAAGCAAGATCCAGTTTTATGGTGGCTATTCGCGCAACGTGCAGGACGGGCCTGCTTTGTCTACTGCCAATCTCTTCGATGCCCGCGGCAACATTTTCCCCTTCTTCCAAAACGTCCGGCGTCAGCAGAACGAATACCGCGTCGGTGGCCAGGTTCAAGCAGCGGGTTTTAAACTCTTCTGGCAACGCGGCTGGGAGTATTTCAAAGAGGACACACGCGGCACGCTGGACAGCCCAGGCCTACCGCTCGACCCAACCATCACAAACACCACACTCTCCGGGCTTCGCCGGGATGAGCCTTATCACGGCTCAACACCGCACTGGCGCGTGAACCTGTTCACCGAAACTGCCAAGTGGTTTACGGTTAATGGCCGCTTCACGCATTCGAACGGCAATCGCAATTTCATCTACGACGAGCTGGCATCAGGGGCAGTCCGTGGCGGTGCGCGCAATGTGCAGACTCTCGTTTTTGGCAATGCCCGCCGACCTGTTACCTCTGCCAATTTGTCATTTTCGATTCTGCCCACTGACTTCATCACCATCAGCAACCATACAGCATTCAGTCAGACCAAGATGGAAGGTGACAATACACTGCGTCAGCTCACCAATAACACGCTTGATTCCACAATTGCCAACTTTCAATTTCTCGGAATCCGGGCTGTAACTAATTCCACTGTGATTGATGTTTCGCTTCGGCCTTGGATATCACTTCAGGGCGGCTATCAATTTAGTGACCGGCGCATCCGCTCAACAGAACGAGTCAACGATACAGACTTTGTTGACCTCCTGGCCGCTGAGCAATCCAATCGCCTGCAAGCGGCAACGGCTGGTTTTCGGCTTCGACCAATCAAAGGCTTGATTCTTGTTGCCGACGGTGAGGTTGGCAGACAAAATCGACCGTTCCTCACTACCAGCGAGAAGGATTATCATGCCTTCGGTGCAAGGCTCGAGTACAAGCAGAAGTTCTATCGTTTGGCCGCCCAGGCGCGCACGAACGTAAACTTCAATTCGATCAGCCTCTTTCGGCATTCCTCCCGTAGCCGCAACTACACGGTTGATGGAAGTTGGACACCCAACACTCGCTTCGCCGTGGATGCCGGCTACCAGAAGCTACACCTTGACACAATTACTGGCATTGCTTACTTTCTAAACTTCAATCAGGTCGATGGTGATCGGTCTTACTTCGTGTCCAACGTTCATGCAGCTCATGCAGGTGTGCGCATGGCACTACTGAAGAAGCTGGATGTGTATGGCGGCTTTGCTTCGACCAAGGATACTGGTGCTGCAAGGGCTGGCTTCACCGGTCAAAGTGCGTTGCTTGCAGCGCAGTCATTTCCGCTTCGCTACGTTTCTCCGCAAATGCGGCTAAGCTACCGAATCAACGAAAAATTGCGAGCGAATTTTGGCTACCAATACTATGACTACGCCGAGCGGGTGATTTCTCTGCAGGATTACCGTGCACACACGGGCTTCCTGAGCGTGCTATGGTCGTTCTAAACTTGTTCTTAATGACGAAATATGATTGACGGATTTTGGATCAGTACAGTTGTCTTGATCGCGATGACCTTCGGGGTCATCTACTTTCGCGCGACTGCTGAATCCACCGAAAGCAACTGGCCGCTAGTTTATTACGTATTTGCGGTGCTCCATCTTCAACTAAATCCGGAAGGGCTCTCCCAGTCCGTTGTGTTTTCGTCGATCCTGGCCGCCATGCTCATACGATTTGAGTTCATGTCGGGTTGGTTCCTGAAGCTAATTCAGTCTGCTGAGCTTATCGGCCTTGTGCTGATTGCCTACTCGCTTTTCCTGATCGCCATCTAGGCGAGTTCGATGTCCGTTTCTTTGAGCGCCCGCCAACCGCCATCAAGGCTGATCGGTTGTGCATAACCCATCTTCAACAGGTTGTCTGCTACCAACACCGAACGAAAGCCACCACCGCAATAGAGCACCAGCTTGGCGCTCTTGTCGGGCACCTTCGTCTCGATGTCGCGCTCGATAATTCCTTTGCCTAAGTGAAGAGCACCCTTGACGTGGCCTGCGGCGAATTCGCTCTCTTCGCGCACATCTATAAGTACAAGTTCTTCGCCTGCAGCGAGCATCTCTTTGTATCGCGGCACATCGATCTCAGCCACACGCGACTTGGCCTCATTCACCAGCGCCAGAAAACCAGGATTATGTTTCATCGTCTACTCCTCTTAAGCAATTCTCTCGATGCGCGCACCAGCATTTGCCAGCTTCATTTCTATTTTTTCGTAGCCACGATCCATATGATAAACACGATCGAGGATTGATTCCCCACGTGCCACCAGAGCGGCTAGCACGAGTGATGCACTGGCGCGGAGGTCAGAACACATGATTTGAGCGCCGGTTAGATCGCTAGGGCCGGCGACGATGGCTTGACGGCCTTCGATGCGGATGTTTGCTCCCATGCGAGCAAGCTCGGGGACGTGCATGAAGCGGTTCTCGAAGATGTTTTCAGTGATGAAGCTGATTCCGGAGGCACCGGTCGTGAGAGCCATGAACTGGGCTTGAAGATCGGTGGCAAAGCCGGGGTGTTCTTCGGTAGTCATGTCAACACTGCGGAGGCGAGCGACAGGACGCACCTGCACAGCGTTAGCCGAGTCTTCGACCCGCGCCCCCGCCTGACGCAATTTGCTCAACAGGGAGGAGAAATGCTCGGGCAGGCAATCGGTCACAGTCACTTCTGAATTCGTCATGATCCCGGCGATCAGCAGTGTCCCTGCTTCGATTCGGTCCGGGATGATCGTGTGTTCAGTCCCATGCAGGCGCAGAACGCCTTCGATCTCGATACGGGAAGTGCCAGCGCCCTTGATTTTAGCCCCCATTTTGGTGAGCAGATCGGCAAGATCTACAACCTCAGGTTCTTTGGCTGCGTTTTCCAGTACGGTCACGCCCTGGGCCAGCGCCGCTGCCATCATCAGATCTTCCGTCCCGGTTACGGTGATGCGTTCAAAGTGGACATTGTTGCCGCGCAAACCATTGGGCACTGTCGCCTCAATATAGCCATGCTCCTGATGCACTACGGCACCTAAATGTTCAAGCCCGTTGATGTGCAGGTTGATCGGGCGAGCGCCAATGGAACAACCGCCCGGCACTGACACTCTTGCTACTCCTGTTCGAGCCGCCAGCGGCCCCAATACAAGCGAAGAAGCCCGCATCGTCTTGACGATGTCATAAGGGGCTTCCGGGTTGGTGATCTTTGCCGCTTCAATTCGCACTGAGCCGTCGGCTCGCCGCTCGACGCTTGCGCCGTTATACTCAAGCAACTTCAGCATCGTCGCGATATCGCGAACGTTGGGCACCCGGTGCAGGATGACCGGTTCCTCGGTTAGAAGACAAGCGGCAATTGCCGGCAGGGAAGAGTTCTTGGAACCGCTGACAGGCAAGATGCCACTGAGGGGTTCACGGCCTATGATTCGGAATTTATCCATACAGATGTTTATGATTGAATCGCGACAGAGATCCGGTTGCCAGCCATGCTGAGTTTACTCTCGGCCTCTGCACGATCCAGCTTTAAGCGTCCCATGACTATCGCCGTGCGCACAACACGACCTGAACTTTCAAACAACACTGTTGCTGGTTCGCGTTCCACGCCCACTGCCTGCATCACGATCCGGATGGCCCGATCCACCAGCTTCTCGTTGGTCGGCTGGACGTTCACCATCAGGTTGCCGTAGACGTAGCCCAGACGAATCAGCGCCCCCGTAGACAGCATATTCAACACAAGCTTGGTCGCTGTGCCAGCCTTCATCCTGGTGGAACCAGTGACCACTTCAGGCCCCGGTAGCACCTCAATTGCGATATCGGCTGCCTCGCTTAATTGAGACCCCGGCGAGCAGCTCAAGGCAATCGTAAGCGCCCCGAGTTCTTTTGCCTTCGCCATCGCGCCAAGTACATAGGGAGTCCGGCCAGAAGCCGCAATTCCGCACAACATGTCTGACCCGCAGAATCCCATCGCCAGCATCTCTTTAGCGCCGAGCTCGCGAGAATCCTCAGCCCCTTCCACTGCCTTGCGCAACGCCTTGTCGCCGCCAGCGATAAATCCCTGCACCAGTTGCGGCGAAACATTATAGGTGGGTGGACACTCACTTGCATCCAGCACCCCAAGCCGTCCACTTGTTCCTGCGCCGGTGTAAAACAAGCGCCCACCCGCTTCGATCCCGGCAACAATCGCATCGACCGCCACGGCAATCTGCGGCAATGCCGCTTCCACCGCCAGCGCTACCTTCTTGTCTTCTTCGTTGATGATGCGCAGCATCTCAAGTGTTGGCACCGCGTCGATAGAAGCCGATGCCGGGTTCGCCTGTTCCGTCAGTAAGGTGCCAAGTTTCATGCCACGTTCAGGCTCTTCATCAATTTCGAAGTTGCCTCGCGCGTAATCCGCGTGGCCTCGCCTAGCGGCATGTCCTTCAGTCCTCGTCCAAAGACTTCAGGGCTCACTGCATCCTTGTAGCCAATCTCTTTGAGTGCACCGAAGAAGCCCTTCCAGTTCACGATGCCCTCACCTGGCAACAAACGCTCGTTGTCCATTACCTTCTCTGGCGGCAGATCCTGTGCATCAGCGAGGTGCACATGGACGATTGCATTCCGCCCTGCCTTCACGATGTCTTCCGGCGTTGCCCCGGCATGATGCCAGTGCCAGCTATCGAGCAGCAAGCCGCAATTCGAGCCACACTCCTTCGCAAACTCGAGCATCTCGCCCATCTTCCAGATGAACTCATGCGGGTTAGCCGTGCGGATGTGGAGCGGCCCCAAAAACTCCAGTCCCAATCGCACATGGCTGCGCTCGAGAATGTCGCATACCTTGCGGATACGTCCCATCATCAGCTTCCGCTGTTCCGGCTTGGGTAAAGTGCTCGAAGATGGAATCCATGTCGCCATACGAGGGCAGCCGATTGCTGCCGCATAAGACGCCGCCTTTGCCAATCCCGCCAGATCCTTCTCGAACGTTGCCTCGTCCTTGCGGATCTCAGTCGGCAATCCGATTGCCCCGGGCTTTACGCCATTTGCCTCCAGGGTTTGCTTGATCGTGGCTACAGAATCCTTCATCGCCGCAACGATAGGAATCTCCACTCCAGGAAAGCCAGCTTCATGTGCAACTTTGGCCAACTCGGGCCAGGTGGCGCGGCCACCGGTAATGACGGGGTTTAGTGTGAGCAGCATGTCTGAAATGAGTATAAACGTGAAACAGCCCGCTCAATTGGAGGAGAGCGGGCTGTTTCCGAGAGCGCTTACTTCTCGTTTCAACTTTCGGTCAACTATATGAGTTGGACCGTGGCAAAATGTTACAAAATTATTTTTTTAAGCTTGAAAGCTGGATCCGCAGCCGCAGGTGGACTTCACGTTCGGATTGTTGAACTTGAAACCAGAACCTTCGAGCGACTCGACGTAGTCCACTTCGATGCCGTCTAGATAAAGCATGCTGGCCTGATCTACAAATACCTTCAAGCCACTGAAATCATAGGTCTTATCGAGCATTCCGGGAGTATTCTCAAATGCCATCGAATATGTAAATCCTGAGCATCCGCCGCCAACGACAGAGATACGCAAGCCAGAGGGCTTGGGCTCCTGCGACGTCAAAATCTCTGATACCTTCTCGGTTGCGCGTTCTGTGAGCTGAATCATAGGTCTTCTCCTTCTACTATATGCAATTGGATCATTTTGGTCCAGTAAAAGTTGCAAAGTTTGGCTTTCCTGTTTGGTATCGTCGAAGGGTAAGGCGAGATTGTCGAAACGCGCAGGCTCGAAGCTGCGTCCAATTGGGCATGAGCGGGATAAGTGCAGCATTTCCAGTTCCGGCCGTTGCGGCAGTAAAACGCACAAATAGAGCCGTGGATCGTTCCCAGAGTGAAGAATCGCTACTTGTTGCGCGTGTTCAAAAACGCGACGAACTTGCTTTTCGCGAATTGGTAGAACGATTCCAGAATAAAGTCTTTTCGATCATTTATGGAATCTTGCGCAATCGCAACGATGCCGAAGACATTTCTCAGCAGGTTTTCACTAAGGTTTATTCTTCAATCGGCAACTTTGATTCACGCAGCTCGTTGCTGACCTGGATTTACAAGATCACCGTAAACGAATGCTATGACTATTTGCGCAAGAAGCGCGTTCGAAAGCTCGTATACGAAAGCGACATCTCCGAAGACGATTCGAAGTTGATGGAGAATTCAGAGTTGACCCGTGACCAGCACGTCCCTGCCGACGTTCGTCTTGCCCAGCGGGATCTGCTACTGAAGATGCTCGAAAAAATCAGCGACGAAGACCGCACCCTTATTCTGCTTAAAGAAGTAGAAGGCCACTCCGTCGAAGAGTTGGCACAGCGCACCGGGATGAACGAAAATACAGTTAAAGTAAAGTTGTTCCGCGCCCGTCAAAAGCTTCTGAAAGCAGCACAAAGACTGCTAAAGCGGCCCGGCACATAAGGGCAGTAATTGTGTAGTTAATTTGCTTTTTGTTTCCCGCCGGGTGAGGCCGGCGAATCTAGGGCTATAAAGTGAGAAGCGTTCCGGATTAAACGCAAGTTTTGCGGAGAACTCCCAATGAGAGAGGTCCCGACAAGATCAGCGTCCGGCCCGCAAAGGTAATTTGAGGGAAGAGGCACAATATGAAGCCACTAGAAGATGGCTTGGAAGTTATGATCGAATTAGGGCGATTGCCGGATGAAAACACTCCGGTTGGCGCTTACCTAAATTCGAACACCGCCGCACGCGAAGAAGTTGCAGCCATGATGGACCTATCACGTCAAATGAGGGAAAGTTTCACGCTGAGTACAGAAGAGCTCGAGGATCTTGAACCCGCGCCCGGATTCTACGCCCGAGTTCTTTCCCGCATCGAATCGCAAGCCGCACCGCCCAGCATCTGGAATTTTTTCCTTGAGCCCCTCGGTATGAGGCTCGTTTATGCCTCGCTTGCGCTTGCCACTTTGTTGTTCACGGCTACGTTTTTTGATGCGAGCCCTGTGAACGAACCTCAAGTAGATCAAGCCCAGACTATTCCCTCGACCGACAGCCCTGTGATCAGCGGTGCCTTTTTGGCCAGTGATTCCGGCGGAATCCCCGTTGTTGAATCCAAGAATCCCAATGAAGATCGAGGCGCTGCCTTGATGCAACTCACCACTTACGATCAGTAGCCAGATCTAATCCCATGAATGATCGTGCTTCCTGGTCTCATCCTAAAGTCCTAACCGCCCTCCTTGCTGTTTTTCTCGCTGGCGCTGCGGCCGGTGCGCTCGGCATGAAACTCTACACTCGCGGTGCTTTTAATGCCAACTCGCGAGCGATGCGCGGTATGGATCGTACCGCTCTGCTTGATTACTTTAAGAAAGAGCTTGATCTATCCGCTAAGCAACAGCATCAGGTAGAAGACTTGTTGGATGATCATTTCAAATACCTCCAAAGCCTCGGGGCACAGATGGAAGAAGTTCGCCTCTTCGGCCGGGAGAGCATTTCAAAAACACTCAATCCCGAGCAGAAGAAAAAGTTTGATAAATTGATGGGCGACTGGCAACGTTCCCAGCGTTAGAGCATCCATGTCCCTTGATGCTTGTTTTTGCGGAAGTCTGAAGTAAAGGCCTCTGCCAACCGATTAACCATGTACGTGAAACATCTTAGGCCTGCCCTGTTTGCACGCCGGCTACTTGCAACCACGAAAAAAATTGCTAAAGGCAGATTCAATGACCTCTACCGTGCTTCTCTCCCCAACCTCCGGCGAGCTACTAGCCGCTGAAATCCGAGTTTCACCAAAACACCTCGAAGAAATTCTTGAACTTCTCGCTTCCGCCCCATTTCCAATCAATCCTGAACTTGACCACACCGCCCCCGCCCTCACTCATGTTCGATTCCCGATTTACGAATCACAACTTGAATTGCTCCGCGAGATTCTTGCGACCGCTGGCTTTGCTCAAGGTCTTCTCGAAGTGCACAGTCTGGTCACCGAACTAAACTATTAGTTTGACCGAGTCTCCCCAACTCCGTATCGTTTCCGGCCCACCAGCCAGCGGCAAATCTACCCAACTCCTGGTCAGCCTCCGCACTGCCCTGCTTAAGCACGACTGGTCTGTCCTCCTGCTTGTCCCTTCCGCCACAATGGCCGAGCACCTGCGCAACCAGCTCGCGCGCGAAGGCCACGTCCTGCGCAAAACCACCGTCTCTACCCTCACTCGCTTCGTCGACGATCTAAAGCTAAGTCAACAAGCGCCCTCAGCCGCAATTCTCGAATCGATCATCGAGTCTGTCCTCAATAAACGCTGCCCCGTCGAATACCAGGAAGTTGCCACTCAGGCCGGCTTCATCCGACATCTCGCTTCCTCTTGTGACGCACTTGCCCTGGCCGGTGTCTCCCCTCAACAACTAGAAGGCCCCTTGGGTGATGTCTATGGGCGCATCCTCAAATCACTTGCCGAAAACAAGCTCGCTCTCCGCGGCCAGCGCCTACACCAAGCCACACTTCAACTGGACAAAGCGAATCTCACGGGCATCTCAAAAATCCTCCTCGACGGCTTCTTCAGCTTTTCAAAAACTGAAGAAGCCTTTCTCGCCGCCCTCGGCAAACTCATTCCCGTTGAACTCACCAAGTCTGAGTCAATCACCACCCAACCCGTCTACCGCCAACCACGCATCACCACCCTCGCCGCAACAGACCGTACTCACGAATCACTCATCATCGCTGAAGGCATCCTCCACCTCGCTTCTCAAGGCGTCGAACTTCGCCGTATCGGAATCCTCCTTCGAACTCCCGCCGCGTACGCTCCCTTGATCGAGAGTACCCTCGCCCGTCTCGACATCCCCTCGCGCTCCTACCTCGGCACACCGATCACTGTGCATCCCGTAGTCGTCTTCCATCGCGCGATCCTAAAAGCAGTCGATGCAAACTGGGCCAACGAAGACCTGCTTAGCGCCCTCCGATGGCGCTTCACCGGCCTCGGTGGCACGCCAGTTGGCGACCTCCTTGAGCAACAAGTCCGCACCGCCCTCCCCTCGACAAGCCTCGAACTCTTCCCACAACTGGAAGCCTTCAAAGACTGGCCCGCCCAGCGCTTTGCACCAATAGAAGCAGCGCGGCAACTCAAGCGCCTCACTCAACTCCTCGAAGCCCCAACCAATCTCAGTCCCGACCTCAAGACTGCCTGGCAATGGCACCAACGTGCCTCCGCTATTCGTACCCTTCACGACGTCTTCGACTCGACTGCCGCCTCACTAAGCGAAGTGCCTATAATCCTGAGTGAATTCTGGCAAGTCACAGAATCAAACCTCGCCGACCTCAGCCTCCACGAACGAGACACCCGCCGGAATGTCGTGCATCTGATGGACCTCTTCGAGAGCCGCCAATGGGATCTCGATTACATCTTCGCTCCGGGCATCTCTGACGGCGAATTTCCACAACGCTTCTCTCCCGATCCGCTCCTGCCTGAGAACCTCAAGAAGACTTTTGGCATGAAGACTCTCGAAGACCGTCAGACCGAAGAGCACTTCCTCTACGAGATGCTTCTCACCAGAGCAAGCAAACAACTCACGCTCACCTACCCGCGAATCAATGCCAAAGGCGACCCCGTCTTACCCTCACCTCTACTGGCTTCAAAAGGAGCGTCGGCCAAACCTATATCGATCTCCTCGCTTCCCTCGGGCTTTACCGAATCCACCGGTCAACTCGAGCGCAACTACCGCCAGCCGCGCCCCTGGTCAGCAAGCGAATTTGAAACCTATCTTGCCTGCCCGTGGAAGCACTTCGCCGCTCGTGGCCTCAATCTACATGGCCTCCCGGAGACACCAGCCGAACGCCTCAACGCCCTGCTGCTTGGCACCGTAGCCCACTCTGCCATCAAAATCTGGACGCAAGACCCTTCGAGAAACATCGAGCAAATCGGCGAGCGTGAACTTGAACGTGCCTGTCGCGATGCCCGCGTCCCTTCCGGCTACCAATACGAACGAGAGCGCATCAACCTGCTGCGCAACCTCCGCCTCTACGCCCGCAACGCCCCGCCCATCCCCAGCGGCTGGACTGCCTATCTCGAACAACCCTTCGCCCTCGAACTCAAAGATGGCCCTGCAGTGCGAGGCCAAATCGATCGCTATGATCAAAGCCCCAGCGGAGAAATCCACGCCTACGATTACAAATATTCCAAGGCCACTGGTCTCGATGAAAAGTACCCAATCCAGGGCGCTCTCTACGCCATCGCCCTCGGCCCACAGGTAACTCGCTTCAGCTTCATCGCCCTCAGAGAAGAAGCCCGCGCTGCAGTTCTTGAATCGAATCTGTTAACGATTCAGGTAACGCTAGCCCGTCAGATGATTGGCGAAATTGTGGAGGGCGTACGCTCCGGCAAGGCTCCTGTCAAACCCATCAATCCTGACAACTGCAAGTACTGCGACTACATGGACGCCTGCCGCATCCGGCTCCGGGCCGCAGAAGAAGAAGCCCCCGCAATCGCAATCGAGGCGGCGCAGGAATGAAGCTCACTCCCCAGCAGGATGCCGCCATCCACCGTATCGGTCAGGATGTATGCGTCATTGCCGGCCCCGGCAGCGGCAAGACCCGCGTGCTCGCTGAACGCTTCGCCTGGCTCATCAGGGACAAGAACGTTTCCCCGCGCAACATCCTCGCGCTCACCTTTACCGAGAAGGCTACAAACGAAATCAAAGAGCGGGTCTCAAAGTCGAATCATCCAGACATCGAATTCGCGCCAATCTCCACTTTTCACGGCCTCTGCAAACGCATCCTCAGTGAATTCGCCATCGCCGCAGGCCTCGATCCGGCAACAGAAGTCTGGGACGAACGCATCGCCGACGCCGAGCTGCACCGCAGCGCTGAACAAGTTCTCAATCAAGCTGCCAGTGAACAGCGCCCCGCCCTCCGCCGCCTCTTCACCACCTGGAATACGGCTAACCTCGTCCCCGATCTTTGCGATCTCTACAACAAGATCCGCTCGCTCTCAGACGAATTCCCACAGCCATCCGATCCCCCGAACATCCCCAGGTTCCTTGCCGACTTCGCTGCCCTCGGCGAAGACGTCGTTGCGGCAAAAGCCACCACACCCATTTCGCAAGGCTTCCACGAAAGATTCCGCGAAGCCTTCACACAGTTTAAACAACTCGGCCACGACGAACCCCGTTGGGACCACATCGCTGCCATCTCAAACTTCCCTAAGCGCGGCAATCTCCCGAAGGGCCTCAAAGAACCCACCAAGCTGTTTTACGACCTCTTTGACGTCGTTAGCGCCACACTGGTTTCCGCCCTCGTTGGCCCTGAGCGCAACTACCTGATTGAACTTCTCCAGCGCATCGCCGACACCTACGACCAGCGCAAGCGCAATGCCGCCCGCATGGACTTCCACGATCTTGAACACAAGTCCATCCAACTGCTGCGAAACAACAAGTCCGTCCGGGAAGAGCTTCAGCGCCGCTTCGAACACATCCTCATGGACGAGATGCAGGACACCAATCCCGTCCAGTGGAAGCTGCTCGATTTGATCCGCACCCCCGGCACTTTCTTTGCCGTCGGCGACGTGAACCAAAGCATCTATGGCTTCCGCTTTGCCGCCCCAAAAGAATTCATCGAATATCGCGACAGCATTCAGTCGCACGGCGGCGAGATCGACTTCCTTGGCGATAACTTTCGCTCCCGCGAAGACATCCTCCACTTCACTGAGACAGTCACGCGCGATCTGCCGGGTATCGAGCCGCCCAATCTCCGTGCCGGTCGCAACTTCAGCACACAAAATCTGCCCGTCAGCATTCACGCCTTCGAGCAACACGAAGACGAGTTCAACTGGCTAGCTACCGAGATCCAATTCCTCGAAGAAACCTTCCTCGTCGAACCCAAGGACGGCAGCCCCTTGCGTCGCCTCCATCTCGGAGATATTGCGATCCTGGTGCGCACCACAAACAAGGCCGAAGCCATCGCCTCGGTGTTGGCGGAGCGAGGCATCCCATTTACCCTCGGCGGCGGTCGCAAATTCTTCGACACACAAGAAGTTGCAGATTGTATCTGTTATCTCGAAGTCCTCGCCAACCCGCTGAACACGATCGCCCTTGCTGCTGTCCTGCGCAGTCCCTTCGTTGGCCTCACCGATGATCAACTCCTCAACAACTACGAGCCCCAATCCTTTAAGTTGCGCCTCGAAAAGCAACGCACCCAGCTAGACGACACCTGTCCAGACCACTTCCTGATCGAAGCCCTCGATGCGTCCGGCTACGTGCAGACGCTCAACTCCGGCGGCCGCGCGAACATCGAAAAGTTCCTAAGAATCGTCCGTGAGCAGTGGCAACAAGGCCCGAGCAACATCCGCGACTTCGCGGACACTATCCAGCAGATGCGCACTGCCGCTCAGGAGAAATCCGCCCCTGTCGCAGGCATTGGTGCGGCCGTACAGATCCTAACGGTGCATGCATCCAAAGGCCTTGAATTTCCCATCGTCTTCGTCGCGGGCGCTTACTTCAGCAAGCCTGCCAACCGCGCCTCGCTGAACTTCGCTCCGCCCAATCGCGTCGGAGTCCGCTGGACCAACCCCATTAACGGAAAGACCCTTCCCGACGGCCAGGCCCGCGCGATTGAAGAAGAACAGAAGCAGGAAGAAGAACACGAACTGCAACGCCAGCTCTACGTGGCGCTGACGAGGGCCGAACAGAAGCTCTACGTTTCCTGGGCGGGCAAACGAAAGATCGGTTGGCTGAAGTATTTAGAGCCTCACCAGGACATCCAATACACCGAAGGCGAAGAGCTCCCGCTGCCAGACCCAACTGAGCCGGCGACGCCGCAGGATCCAATCCTGCTGAAGCCGCTTCCTCCTCAGCCGGTCATCCAGTCTTCCTCGACGCCGACTGATATAACGAAGTTCGCCCAATGCCCGCGCAGGTACTTCCTCGATTCGCTAGCCAACCTGGCAAGCTGGCCTGCGGCGAGCGATGAACCTTCAAGAGGGGCAACAGAGCTTGGCACCGCCGTCCATAAAATCCTGGCCGGGCTTGAGCCGGAAACAGAATCAGCCGAAGCAATTGAGCTCGCTCAGGTTTTCTTCGATAGCCCAACGGCAAAATCTCTTGAATCCGCAAAGTGGGTCGAGCGTGAATTCGACATTGTTTTTGCAATCGAAGACCTTGTTCTGCAAGCTCAAATCGATCTCTGCTTCGAAAACGCAAACGGCGAGATTACGATCATCGACTACAAAACAGGCAACAGTGTTTCAAGCCACTATGACACGCAGATGGCGATCTATCGTGAAGCACTAGCCAAGCTCCACCCTGGCAAAACGATTCGAAGCTACCTGTATTTCTTGAGATCGGCTCAACTCATCGAATCGAGCGAGCCACTCAACCCGAATCTAATCCGGGTATTCAAAACCACCAGCACCTACGACACGAATGAAGGCCCGCACTGCCAGCGCTGCCCGCACTTGGCCAAGGCTTGCCCGGTTCAGCAATAGCGTCTAACTGGCCAGATTCTTGCGCTTTAGCTCGCTGCGCACTAATTTTCGCTGTGCCAGTCCCATCGCCTTGGCGTGTTGTTTTGCATGATTCGGATCAAGGAATAACCGCAAGAGTTTATCCATTGCTTGATCTTGGATCTTGCCTAACTCCCAGCGCTTAATACTGGCGATTCCTGCGCCCGTGCGCTCTGCCAATTCCATTTGACTCCACCCAAGCGCACTTCTCATCGATTTGATCTCAACACTGGTAAGCAGCCCATGACCAATTCTGTAGGCATCGGCCAGCAATCGCATAAATTCTTGAGTTTGCGCTGCTCCAATCGTCTTGTAGCCACATCGCGGACAGACCAATGCCTGGCACTCAATGGCGTAACTTTCTCCATGAACCTCACCTTCAATCTCAGTAAAGTTTGACTCAATCTCAGCCCTCCGGCAATGGATGCAAGTCATCTTATCGACTCCCCTTTTGGCTTGGTGGCCTGTTTCGGTGGAAGCTAACTATGCAGAGTTCAGGTCCATTTTCTTTACCAAATTCAACGAACTTCAAATAGACTTTGAACCCAAAGTGGGGCGAATTCCAACTGAACGCAAACAACTTTTTTTTTGATCCCGACTTCGTATGCGCGATCAGGGGGCCGTAAGCCAGCATAGTTTTCACATTGGATCTCAAGTAGTGCGGCAGCCAGCCCAATTCGCAAATCCTCATCGGTGTACAGATCCAAATCTGAGAGATCCGAGTAGACCTTGTCTGGTCTCTAGAAAAAATACCTTTCAGCCTCAATAGCCACCCGGGCCGCATTCAGCTTATTATTAATTTCTTTCGGAGAGGGACGCCATTGAGTCACTGGTCAAACAGTATCAAATGATACTATCTTCGTCAATCGATTTTCTCTTCTCTACCGCTACTAAATCAGACGAATCTGGTCGAAACTCACACCTCACCATATCTCCGCACAAGTACTCCCAATCTTCGCCTTCCGGTGCGGTATCGGTGATCTGAAACCAGTTGTCTTTCACTTGAAAAGCCTCCACTGGCCGCCAACAATCCGTGCCTTCACCGATAAGATAAACATAGATTTTCACCGTGCACTCCGGTAATACCGCTCCAGCACCCCCATCGCCGGCTTCTTCCAAGGCGTCAGGCTCCGGTCTTCCGGTCCCACATCTCCATGCGCACTCACCTTCCACGGATACATACCGTAGAACCATGGCTTCTCCCAGAACGCCTTCATCAACGCCTCATAGCAGCGCAGCTGATGCGCCCAATCCGGGTCTCGCCGAGGTTCGCTCCAGGGCTCCCGGTGCGAACCAGCCACACTGGCAAACCCTACCTCAGTCAAAATCAGCGGCTTGCCAAACTTCTTCTGCACAGCCTCCACTCGCTCCAGCACTCCAGAGAAGTCCAGACTATCCGGCAACGGATAATACTCATTCAAGCCGATGTAATCGAGCGCATCCCACCAGGCTAACTTTTCAAAATCCGGCCCTTGATTCGCGGCATAAGTCAGCGGCCCACCGTACACCTTCCGAACCTCACTGACTACCAACCGCCACTCCTTCTCATCGCCACTCAACTTTTCAAGCTCCGTCCCTACAGCGAACAAATCCGCATGCCCCCGCTCCGCCACCTTGGCCCAGTGCAAAATAAAGGTCCGGTAGGATTCAAACCACACCCGCCGCGCCCCGGCATCTTCAATGCGAATCGCCCCCGGAAACATCCCCGGCATCACCCACAACTGCGGCTTCAGCAGTACGTGAATCCCCCGCGCATGAGCAACCTTCATTAGCGCCACGTACAGATCTTCATCCCCAGTATCCCAACCGAGGGAAACAACCGCCTGCCCCTGCCGGTAACTCCCATAAGGCACTACCGCCACCGCATCCACCCCATGCCCCTTCAGCGCATCAAACATGGTTGCTGTCGGCTTCGGATGATAAGCCTCAAACCCATCGCGAATAAAACTCACCCCACGTTGAAAGAACAACTTCTCATATGGCTTCACCGCCACATCCGCCACCGCCGCGATCTCTTGCGACAGGTTCCAGCGCCGCATTGGCTCAGTCCCGAAGCCCACTCCCGCCACCACACCCAATGCTGCCACGCCACTCCACCACCTTCTCGTAACCGGGACAAAGAACAATCCTCCCCAAGCCAATGCTCCGAGTGCCAGACTCGTCTGATCTTCCACCCTAGGCCGCCCCCTGCGCCCGCCCTCTGTCACTACCCGGATGCCGTCCAGCCTGGGAACAACCGCCACTACCTTCGCCGGCCACCTTCGTGCATAAGAAACCACTCCAGTAGCCAGATAAATACACACGAGTAGCCAACAAATTCTGCCACCGACTCGCCCCGCCATACGTAACACCGACAGAAGCATGCGCATTTTCTCTTTCTTGATCATTCTAAGCTGTCAGGCTCAAGACAACGCCAGCGAGATTATGGCCAAGGTCGCCAACAATCTGGAACAGGGCAGCGAACTCCGCAAATCCTACGTCTATACGCAGAAGATCGTGACGCGACTCCTTCGGACAAACTCCAAACTGGCCCGCGAAGAACGCCGTGAATACTCGGTCACCCCTGAAGGTAAGTCCACCAAGAAGAAGCTGGTTCAGCTCGAAGGCCAATACGAACAAGATAAGAGGCTCTATCCATACACAGAGACCTCAGATCGTCCACTAGGTATCGATGGCGTGATGGTGCAAGTTCTCGCCGACAATTCCGTCAATGACGAAGAATCCAAAGACGGCATCGGCATGAACTATTTCCCCTTCTTCCCTGAAGACCTTCCCGGCTACACTTTCAATCTAGTGAAAACGGAAACCTACAGGGGCCGCCCGGTCCATCGCGTCTCTTTTGTCGGTAAGACCAAGAAGAACCCATGGGAGGGCGAAGCTCTCATCGACGTCGAAGACCTCCATCCACTTTCGATCCAAACTAAACTCAATTTCAAAATGCCGCTGCTGGTAAAAACAATGCTTGGCACAAACCTCCGCCAAACCGGCTTTTCGCTAACCTACACTCGTATCGCTCCTGGCGTCTGGTTCCCAGCCACCTACGGGACAGAGATGCGCTTTGACCTCCTCTTC
>JBKJUN010000500.1:0-4499 GCA_046590555.1 Bryobacter sp.
TTATCGCAAAATTATTTTGGCCGGGAGCGGCGAAATAGATACCTTTCCAAAAGAGACCGGGCTCAGAATCGATACAATCCGATTTTCTGAGAAGCAACAACTGCTGCAATCGGCCCAACGCGCGGACGGCGGATTCCGTCGCTTGCGCGAAGGCGATGCAGAGGTGCTCCAGTTTATTGAAGGCTTGCAGCTCCTTGGATTCTCGCTCGGGGAAGTGCGCGTGTGGTTGCGGCTGCCCAGTACCGAGAGTCCCTTTTGAGCGAGTTCATTAAAAGGCTTCTAATCAAGATGCCCCGGCTTAGCTGCGGGCCTGAGGTTCGAATCTTTGCCAGACAGGGCGTACACACGCCGCGTGACCACATCATAGACATCTCCAAGGAGCGGCTCCTGCAAGTCGAAATTGAAGGTTTCGGCTAGAGTGCTGACGCGAAAGTGAAAGTGGTTCATGGTGCCCACTGTCTCCATTTCCCCGTACCGCCAAGTGCGCGAATCGCCTATCTGCTCACTCACGAAGCGAATGCCCTCTTGATCGATGTGAATCGTCCCATGACAGCCGCCAAAGCGATGCCGGTGATAGGCGCGCATCTGTGCAATCGGCTTGGATGAAGGCTCGAAAACTCCGACCACAGGCCGTTGTAGGGTTTTCGACAGGAAGAGCGTCAGCGCTTCGCTGTGAACCCCTTCGCGCAACAGAAAGGTGTGGACCTGGCGTCCGGTCAAGCGCCTCTTCACCCGGTCGTAAGCTTCAATGCGAATCACCTTCGGATCGGATACGTCGCCCTTGAACACATCGATTAAACGGAGTTGGATTGCCGTTTTTCCATTATCCGATCGATAGCTAATCCCGGCATCCGAGATCTGAAGAAGGCCGCGTTCCTTCCTGGGTAGCTGGTCGCGAAAAACGCTGTATTCAAAGTTCTCGGCGGAGTACAGCGCCGCTGCCGAAACTGCCGCGAGCAAGGCAACGGTTCTCATCATGGGCATCTCCTTTCGGGCTGGGAGCTCGCAAGATGGAGCCCCCAGCCGATTCGTCATTTTTGCTTTTTCCCGGGTGGCACGACCTTGACGTTGTACAGTTTCATGTCGCCGTCATAAACGGTGGCGCGAATCTGGTTACCGACCTTGATCGTCTTCAGCACTTCCGGCTTGTCTACTGGATAAGCCATGGTCATCGCGTCCATCCACCCCTGGACATTCCCGTGATTGACGCTCAATTTGCGGCCAGCCGTGTCGACGGCTTCCACTTTTCCACTAAGCGTATACTGCTTTTTCTTTGCGTTCGGCTGCCCGAACGCACCTAGCGCAAAACACATCAGACCGAGCGTGGCCGTAAATATCTTTCTTCGTATGTTCATGATTTTACCTTTCTTCAACTTGTCTACTTCTTGTTTGAGACTGGTCATCGGTCGTTTCTCAAGGGAGACCTTGGGAAATCCCGGTCCGATTAATCAGCTTTAGCTGCCGCCTGTTCATGCATCGTCGCAAGCGCCTTCGTCTTCTCAGCAGCTTGCCGCAGCCGTTCGGCGATTCCGCGACAATGCTTTTCGCCGATCGCCCACGGATGCTTTGCTGCCAATAGCGGAGGATTCTTCTTATACATCTCCGCCATCTCTTCATGTTCTTTCGCTTCCGCAAGAAGCCGGTCCGCGTCCGTCCTATAGTGATCAGCGATTTTCTGATGATCGGCTTTGAGTTTGGCCGTCATCAGGAGATCGCGGAGTTCCTTTTTCGTCAGGCGACCGCCGGACTGACCGGAGGCGCGTTGTGCGGCAGCAATTGGAACGAGTAGCATTGCGGCTAGCGTTAATCTGCGATTCATACTTGTATTTCTCCTCTTTTGATTTTGCGTATCTCGAAGCCTTTCCAGATTTCGTAAATCGCGGGGTACACCACGAGTTCGAGCAAGAACGAGGTGAAGATTCCGCCAATCATCGGTGCCGCGATGCGTCGCATGACATCCGATCCAGCGCCGGTTGACCACATAAGGGGAACCAAGCCCATAAACATTACCGCAACCGTCATGACCTTGGGCCGAAGGCGCTTCACCGCTCCTTCCTCAATCGCCTCCTTCAAATCCGCCATGTTGTTCATGCGCCCCTCGGCCTTGCGCTGGTTGTAGGCGATATCGAGATAGAGCAGCATGAAAACCGCCGTTTCCGCATCCACGCCGAGCAGAGCAATCAGCCCCACCCAGACGGCAATGCTCATGTTGTAGTTCAGGAAGTACAACAGCCAAATAGCACCCACGGCCGAGAACGGAACGGCGAGCAGAATCATCGTCGTCTTGGCAATGGAGCCGGTGTTCATGTAGAGCAGCAGGATCACAAGTAACAGCGTGACCGGTACGACAATCCACAGGCGCTCGACAACACGATCCAAATACTCGTATTGCCCGCTCCACACCAACTGATAACCGGGCGGCAGCTTCACTTGCTCGGCCACCGCTGCCTTGGCATCTTCGACGTAGCGGCCCATGTCGCGGCCGGCAACATCGACGTAAAGGAAACCGGCCAGAAAGCCCTCTTCGTTCTTGATCATGGCCGGACCGGTTCGGACCGTGATGTCGGCCACCTGCATGAGCGGAATCTGCGCCCCATTCATGGTAGGTACAAGGATTCGCTGCAGACTGCTGACGCTGTCGCGGAAGTCGCGGGCATAGCGGACGCTAACCGGGTAGCGTTCCCGCCCCTCAATCGTCGTAGTCAGCGGCATACCGCCGATTGCCGCTTCGACAATATCCTGCACTTCACGGATCGAGAGTCCAAAGCGCGCGGCGTCTTCCCGACGAACCTGGATATCGAGATAATTGCCTCCGGTGACGCGTTCAAAGAAGGCGCTCCGCGTCCCTGAAACACCCTGCAAAACCTTCTCAACCTCCAGGCCGATTTTTTGGATTGCGTCGAGATTGGGGCCAAGCACCTTCACGCCCACCGGGGTACGGATGCCCGTCGTGATCATGTCGATTCGGGTGCGGATGGGGAACAGCCACGCGTTCGCATACGAAGGCACCTGGACGGTCTTGTCCATCTCCTCCGTAAGTTCCTCCCAGGAGATCGGACGAATCTCGGGCCAGATCTTACGTAACTGTACCTTCAATACTTCTGGGGCTCGATGCGAATACCAACGCTCGACATTCTTCGTTCGCCACTGATTCTCCGGCTTCAGAACGATGGTGGTCTCCACCATACTGAGTGGAGCCGGGTCGGTCGCCGTCTCGGCTTTACCCACCTTTCCGAAGACACTCTGCACTTCAGGGAACTGACGAAGCAACCTGTCTTGGATCTGGAGGTACTTGGCCGCCTCCGTGACGGACACGCTCGGAAGCGTGATCGGCATGTACAGAATACTTCCCTCATTGAGCGGCGGCATGAACTCCGAACCCAGCTTCTTGAAGACCGGAATTGTGGCCACAACCAGCAGCACCGCCAGAGTGATTACCAGCCATTTCCAATTCAAGGCAAAGTGCACCACGGGCCGATAGAGCCACATCAGCGGACGGCTGATTGGATGCTTCTCTTCACGGTGAATCTTGCCGACGGAGATCGCGTTGACGATAGCAGCCAGCCATTTGGGCCGAAATTGGAATGGATCGACGCGCATGAGCAAGAGCCGCAGCGCCGGATCGAGCGTGATGGCCAGCACAGCCGCGATCGCCATCGAGAAGTTTTTCGTAAACGCCAGAGGCTTGAAGAGCCGACCCTCTTGATACTGAAGCGCGAAAATCGGCATGAACGAAACCGCGATCACCAGCAGGGAGAAAAAGCTTGGTCCGCCCACTTCTTTCACCGCGTCTATGATGACGCGCGAAGGGCTCCCCGGACGGCCTGCGGACTCCCAGTGCTCCAGTTTCTTGTGCGTCTGTTCCACTACGACGATCGACGCATCCACCATCGCGCCGACGGCAATCGCAATTCCTCCCAACGACATGATATTGGCCGTGACGCCGCTTGCATACATTGGGATGAAGGCCAGAATCACGGCGATGGGGATGGTCACAATGGGAATGATCGCGCTGGGAAAGTGCCACAGGAATATCAGAATCACGAGGCTGACGATGATTAGCTCTTCGATGAGGGTGTGCTGAAGATTATCGATCGAACGCTGAATTAGGTCCGAGCGGTCATAGGTAATGGCCACTTCTGTTCCTTCGGGCAGCCCCGGCTTCGTTTCGGCAAGCTTTGCCTTCACCCGCTGAATCACGTCCATGACGTTCTGTCCGTATCGCACTACGACGATGCCGCCCGTCACTTCCCCTTCTCCGTTGAAGTCCGCCACGCCGCGCCGCATGTCCGGCACCAACTCCACGCGGCCGATGTCCTTCACGTAGATCGGAGTGCCGGCTTCGTCTGCGGCGACGGCGAGGTTTCCGATGTCGTCAAGCGACTGAATGTATCCTCGCCCGCGGATCAGATACTCCTTGCCGGTAAGCTCCACGACGCGGCCGCCCACCTCGCTATTGCTATCTCGAACCGCCTCCATCACTTTCTGTACAGATACTC
>JBKJUN010000587.1:0-10667 GCA_046590555.1 Bryobacter sp.
GCGTTGGCCCAGGATTCAAAAATCGTGTTTTGTTCTTCTCTTGTCACTGTCTAAATCGTTAGTAACGGCTTGGCCCCGATTTCTTACAAATGGGTGGAAATTAGAGTTTTGTGTTGCCGCTGGGGCGGATGAGGTCGAAGCGGTGGCGGGTGTCGCAGTAACTTGCACCGCCCATGCGGCCGACAGCGTTGAGCATTGTGGGGTCTACTTTGAAGTTGTCGACCAGACCTTCGACGAAGTGGAAACAGAGGACGTCGCCGAGGACGAGGATGCCGCTGGTGGGGCGGTCGCCGAGTGGGATGATCTGGCGGACGCGGCATTCCATTTTGGCGAGGGCTTCTTTGACCATAGGTGCCTGGATCATCGTCGCAGGTTCTACACTGACGCCGGCGAGGGCGAATTCGTCGACCCCGGGCGGGACGTCGGCAGCGGATTGATTCATCGCTTCAGCAAGATGTTCACTGACGATATTTACGACGAAGACCCCAGTTGATTCCAGGTTGCGGAGAGTGTCTTTCTTGTTGTCGCCAGCGGGCTTGCGCGAGGGGGCGAAGCAGACGACGGGCGGGTCTCCTGAGATGGCATTGAAGAAGCTGTAGGGGGCGAGATTGTTGGTGCCATCCTCGCTGACCGTCGAGACCCAGGCGATGGGTCTTGGGACGACCATGCCGATCATGAGCTTGTAGAGGTCTTTGGGGCTGGTGTCTTCGGATTTGATGATCATCTTGGTGTAGTCTTCAGGCTAACGCTAGATTGGAAGGAGTGAACTACTTAGGGCATTTGCTGGTGCTGCCAGATGCGGGCTTGATTACGCTTGGGAATCTGCTTGGAGATTTTTTCAAGGGGCGCGTGGAAGGCATTGAGCCGGTGGAGTTGCGCCTGGGTGTGGCATTGCACCGGGAGATTGACCGGTTCACTGATAGTCATCCAGTGGTGATGCGGAGTGTGGCCCGGATGGGCCCTGGGAGGCGGAGGCTCGGTGGGGTACTGGTTGATGTTTTTTACGATCACTTTCTCGCGCAGGGAGTTGATGTCGAGCAGTTGCGAGGCGGGTTGATGACTCATGTTGGCGGGTTGCCGCTAGAGTTGCAGAGTCTGCCGGACAGGATGATTACCGGGCGCTGGCTGGGGAGCTATTCGACAGTGGAGGGCATTGGAATGGTGCTCGAGCAAATGGAGGCGCGGCGGAAGCGGATTGTTGGATTGACAGGAGCTGAAGTAGAACTCCGCCAGCACTATGAAGCGCTGGCGGAGGATGTGGCGGAGTTTTATCCAGAGGTAGAAAGGTTTACCAAAGACGCGATTCTTCGTCTCCAATCGGCATCCCGGGAGGAGCCTCGATCGGGCGAGGAAGCGGGATGACCTTTGGGTCTTCAATGAAACGTTTGATCTCGTTGTTGAGCCAGAGGTCGTAATTGATGGTTGAGATCTGTGTGAGGGCGGTGAAGGCGAGTGAGCGCGCTGTTGGGGCAGTACGCTGATCTGCAGCCAGCGCCATCAGGTGGTAAACGATGGAGACCTTGAGAAGGTTTCTTAGTTCCCACTCCATGCCATAGTCAAGCGGCTTGCCCATGAAAGCGGTGTCGGTCAGGGCTTTGACTACTTCTCCCAAGGCCGGGTATTTCTTGTCGCGGGCATTGTGCTGTACGATGCGGCTGGCTCGTTCGGGATGCAGGATGAGGCCGATCGCCAGGTTGATGGCAGCTTCGGCCGGTGCCAGAGCGTCAAAGGTTAATCCGGTGCGGCCCTTGAAACTTTCTCTCGTGCGGGGATAGCCAAGTGCCGGTGGAGGCATTAGAGTGAGGATGCGTTCTGGCAGGGCAAGGGTTTCTGGTTTGAGCGTATCGAGCAGAGAGTTGAGAGCGCGGCGTTGTTCTTCTGAAGCGACGATGTTGGCGATGGGTTGCTTGTCGCCGCGAATTGCGTAGCGATAGTCGACACCACCGATCACCTTTGCTGCTGCTTCCACCTGATAGCGATGGCTCAGATAGATGGGCACCAGTTTGTTTTCAAGTTCCGACATCGGAGTCCACATGGTGATTACTTTTTCGCCGAAAGTTTCGAGGGCTTTAGCGCGCACCTTCATCATGCGGTTGAGTTCGTCGACAGCGTTTGAGCCGTTGTCCCAGAGGTGGCCGGTAGGGTGAGCGCCGCCAGTGGCGCGTGAGTCTGTGTCGGCAATCAGGTACATGCCACGCTCGTGAGCGCGGTCGAGAACCTTGCGAAGCTCGGCAGCTTCATCGGTGCCGTTTGGATAGTGCTGGTAGCCGTATTCGATGGTGACCTTGTCCCAATCGCCTGCGCCTACGGCATAGGTGTCGCTGAGATCGATCGAGCCGTCGGCCTTGAAGGTGAAGAGCGGTGCGGGGTAATCCATGACGCTGGTGCGGCCGAAGGCGCTGGCCGAGAAGTTGTGAACGAGGCCGAGGGTGTGGCCGATTTCATGGATCGAAAGCTGACGGATGCGGGCGATCGACATTTCCATCATGCGCTTGGTGGAGGCGTCCGCGCCAATGTAGGGGGCGAGCATGCCTTCGGCAATCATGAAATCCTGACGGATGCGCAGACTGCCAAGGGTGACGTGGCCCTTGATGATTTCTCCGGTGCGCGGGTCTGTAATGCTAGCTCCATAAGACCAACCGCGCGTAGAACGGTGCACCCACTGGATGATGTTGTAGCGGGCGTCCATCGAGTCTGCACCCTCGGGCATAATCTCGACCTGGAAGGCATTGCGATAGCCGATGGCTTCAAAGGCCTGATTCCACCATCGGGCTCCTTCAAGCAGCGCCGTGCGGATCGGTTCTGGTGCGCCCCGATCGATGTAGTAGATCAGTGGCTTTACTGGGTCGCTAACTTTCGCCCGTGGGTCTTTCTTCTCGAGACGATGACGAGTGATCAAGCGCTTGTCGATGGGCTGTTCGACTGGGGTTGCGTAGTCTTTATAAAGGAGCTGGTTGTAGCCGGAGCGGGGGTCGAAGGCGCGAGTTTTGAAGCCGGGCGGCGGAAGCTCGAGGAAGCTGTGGTGGACTCGGAGGGTCATTGAGTCTGGGGTAGGCGTGACGCTTGAGACAAAGTTGCCAACGCCTTCACCGGCAAAGGTGATGGTGGCTTCAGCTTCAGTGTTCTTAGGGAAAGCTTTGGTGCGCGGCATGTAGATGGCGCTGCGGGTGGGGTCGAGACGGAAGGTGCCCTGCTTCATCTCGCGCAGACGGCTGGCGACGTTCATGGCGTCACGGACTACAAAGTTTGTAATGTCGATAAGGACTTTGTTGTCCTCTTCGGCTTCAATGGTGAAGCCAAAGAGGATGCTTTTGGCAAAGCTGTCGGCGACGGCCTGGCGCTCGGTGGCGTCTGGAGAGATGGCACGGTAGGCGAGATTTTCCTGGACGAGCATGACTTTGGGGCCGACGCGCTCGAAGTGGACTACTCGCTCCTGGCCCAAAAGGCCTCGGTCGAGGCCAGAGTCGTTTGAGCCTAGTCCGGCGGGAAGACTTTCGTAATAAAGAAAGCCGGTATTGAATTTATCGATCAGCAAAAAGAGCTTACCGGCCTTGGTGTCGTAGTAAAGCGGGAAGTAGCCGTCCTGCTTTTCGAGGTTCGCGGTTTTTGTTGTGAGAGTTGATTGACCGAAGGCTGCGAAAGAAAGCAGTAATCCAATGAGAAGCGCACGCATCATACTGTTAATTATGCGGGTCGGCTTGCTGGTTTTGCTATTAACTGTTGCAGCGTGGGGGCAGAAGGTCTGCCCGGACACGCTGGTTTACAGCGTCTGCGACATTGTGTTTGATCTGGATGAGGCTGAAGCTAAGGCGCATCCAGAGCCCTGGAAGACTGTGAAGATTACGGCAGAGGTAAAGAGCCCTCGTTTTCGCACATTTCTGGCTGATGCGTTTTGGGATGGCGGGGGGAAGATGGTGGTGCGTGTGGCACCTACCGAGGATGGGGTTTGGGAACTGAAGCTCACAAGTAACCTGACTCGCTTTGACAAGCAGACGCTGAAGTTCAACGGGTTGGTGAGTGAGCTTAAGGGATTCATCCATAAGGCGAATGTTCATCATTGGCGCTATTCGGGGAATCAGAAAGCGCATCTATGGCTCGGGATGGAGATCTGGGATCTGGCTAGTGCGGCAGAGGAATCGTTTGAGACAGTGAAGGCTCAGAAGGCAACTCATGTGCGAACTGTGTTTGAGCCGGTTTGGCCTCCAGACCC
This sequence comes from Bryobacter sp., assembly GCA_046590555.1. Lineage (GTDB taxonomy): Bacteria > Acidobacteriota > Terriglobia > Bryobacterales > Bryobacteraceae > Bryobacter. The sequence continues at coordinate 4,211 of JBKJUN010000587.1, forward strand.
GAAGCGCTTTGAGGCTTTTGAGAAGCGTGTGCTGAAGTTGAATGCTGACGGGATCATCGTCGATGTGGTGCTGGCCGGGCCGAATGGGGCGCTAGTGAAAGCGCTGCCGGATTGGGCCACTCGTGAGAAGTATTTTCGATATGCGATGGCGAGGCTTGCGCCCATGAATGTGACTTGGGAGCTAGTGCAGGATTGGGAAACCTACAAGGATGCTCGCGCGTTGCTCAAGGATATTGGACTACTGATCCTGAAGATTGACCCGTACAATCATCCGCGCAGTGCTTATCCGGTGGGTAGCACTTCTGGCTTTGTTCGTGATGGCTGGATGACGCATATCGTTTGTAACGGTGAGGACCCAGCTGTTCCGGCAATTGAGCATCAGTTATATGCGATGCCAATTGTGACGGTGGGGAAGAAGATGAGTTCGAAGGTGCTGTGGAATGCGATCACGGCTGGCAGCTATCTTGGCTACGGGGCTACAAAAGCGATGGCGGAGATTCTTGAGAAGACTCGCTACTGGGAGCTGGAGCCTTACTTTGATGTATCGAACGGGCGCGGCCTTGCGCTTATTGGTACCGACTATCTTGTCTATGTTGATCGGCCCGGGATCGTGGAAGTGGAAGTGGAAAAGCATAGCTATGACGCCGCCTGGGTGGATGCCTCTACCGGTGAGCGAACTCCGATGAAGGAATACAAGGGAGAGCACTTTATAGGTGAGCCGCCAAGTAAGGATCGAGAGTGGATCCTGCACCTTTCGCGAGAGGGACGGAAAGAAGGGATGCTCAAGAGCTACAAGTTTGAGAGCGAAGTCATCATGATGCAGGAGTTTGAGATTGACCCGAAACGGATCCCCTTTACCGTTGACATCAAGGACAATGCTGACCTCAAGGCGGATGCGCCTGTACCGTATACAGTGGCGATCACGAAGGATTCGCGAGCCACGCGGTTTATGCAGTACCTGATTACGGCCGATGTGCCGACCGAGCTACAGGGCATGCGGGTGATCACGACCAAAGACAAGGGCCCGATGGTGTTGCCGTCGGCGCTTGCGACTCGTTTCCCGGCTGTGTTGAATGTGCGCGTGACCGGGATTAACTCCAACGGGAAGGTCTATTTTGTGGATCGAATTGTGAGGCTGGTGAAGTGATTCTGGCGATTGATACTACGCATGAAGTGGGAAGTCTGGCGCTGGTGCAGGGCGGGCAGATTGTTGAAGAAGTGACGCTTGATGGGGGTGATGGCTATGGCCACTTGCTCTTTGAAGCGCTAGGGGCTTTGAGCGTGCAGATGAAGGATGTGGATGGCTTTGCGGCAGCTTGCGGGCCGGGGACCTTTACGGGTGTGCGAATTGGATTGACGGCGGTGAAGGGATTGGGCGAGGCGCTGGGTAAGCCTGTCTATGGCGTAAGTAATTTGGATGCGTTGCTTGGGTGTGGTGCCGGTCTGGTAGTGCCCTTCTATGACGCGCGGCGTGGAGATGTTTATGCGCGTTTGCTGGACGGAAGCGAAGTTGTTATGCCTCTCGAACGGGTGCGGGCATTGGTGGATAAAGATGTGGAGTGGGTGAGCTTTGTTGCTGTGGAAGGTATGGCGGTGACAATCGCTCCGCGAGTGATTGCGGGTGCGGTAGGCAAACTGGCGGAGGAACGCTGGTTGGCTGGGGAGCGGCCTAATCCGGCGGCTCTCGACGCCAATTACGTGCGGCGTACCGATGCCGAACTCAATTGGCGGGAAGCGTAACTTTACCGGTGGCTGTCCATTCGACGGCTCGTACTAGCAGTCGCTGGAACTCGGGAACTTCGAGGTTCGGATTGGCTTCGTTTTTCCACGTATGCCCCAGCATGGTTGTGTAGACACGGCCTTTACCGTAATTGCGCACCCAGTCCATCGGTTCGTTTCTCTTGGAATCTTTGCTGTATGCGTAGGTGAGGATGCGCAAGTGCTTGAGCGCCTCGGGCGGGCCATGCTGGCCGTGGGTGAGTTGCTCTGCCTTGTGTTGCCATGAGCTTGGCAGCCCTTTGGTGATGGGGTGTTTGGTGTCGAGGATGTCGACGCGGAAGTCATGACGGGGGCCATGGCCGGGAGCGAAGCCTTCTCCTGCGGGCACGGTCATCGGCTTTTTCTGAATGTCAATTACAAGGCCCGGTCCGAAGCTTTTGTCGCGCCACAAGAGCCCAACGAGCTGATTGTATTCAGGCCATTTGAGGAAGGCATTGTTGGCGGCATGGAAGATGACAACGCCGCCGCCCTTGTTTAGATAGTTGAGGAAATCCTGCTCGACTTCTTGCGGCCAGCGGATTCCATTTTCGAGGTGGCCGCCATTGAAGTTGTTGATCACTACCTGATACTTGTCGAAGTTGGGGCGCCAGTTTGCCCCCTGTTGGGGAGCAGTGGAAACGTCGACTGAGAATCGCCCGGTGCGTTCGAGAGTGGTCTTGAGAAAAGTCGTCGCAGCTTGCCAGTCGTGATTGTTGATGCCGTCGACGATGAGGGTGCGGATGGGTTGCGCGTTGAGCGGGAGGGTGATTGCGAGGAGTAGGAGTAGGCGCATGGCTAGTTTTTGGGTGTGATGCGGGCTTCGAGCAGGTCGATGTCGCGTACGATCTCGTGCATAGCTTCGTCTCCAATCTTAAGCTCTTTCCGCATGTCGAGAATTGCGGCGCGCTCGATTTTGACCAGGCTCCACCACAGACGTTGTTCGGCGAGGTTTTGGAAGTCTTGAGGGGAATCGATGCGCTCGATACCTGTTTCGATTTCGAGGCGAGAGCGAAGGTCTGAGAGCCGATCCTCGTAGTAGCCGCGGATTCGCTCGAAAGCCGAACCAGTACATTTGCCCGTTTCCTGAAGTTCCAGCACGTGTTCCAGGACTTTCTCGGTGGCATAAATACGTGCGTTCAATTGCTCTTCTTCACCGGCTTTGTCTTCAGGCAGGTTCAGCCACCGGACAATCCAGCGCAGTGAAAGGCCTTGGAAAAAGAGCGTACCGAGGATGACGGCGAAGGTGAGGAAGAGGATCAGATTGCGGTAAGGGAAGGGGAGGCCTCGTTCGGTCTCCAGCGGAAGTGCGAGAGCTGCGGCGAGACTGACGACCCCTCGCAGGCCGGTCCAGCCGACGATGAAGACTCCACGCCAGTTGGGCATCGGTTCACCCTTGCGAACGGCCTTTGAAAGGAAGACAGGCAGATATGCAGAAGGAAATACCCAGAGCATCCGGATCGCAATTACGCCGATCAGGATGATGCCAGACCACCAGGCGAGGAGGTTGAAAGGGTAGCCGCCGAGGCCTTGGAGGACCGAAGGGATTTGCAGACCGATGAGGAGAAAGATGGTTGCGTTGATGAAGAAGACGAAAGTCTTCCAAACGGCGAAGCCACGAATGCGGGAATTTGCGTTGAAGAGCTCTGGAGCGTGCCAGCCCAGGATGAGTCCGCTGGCGACGGTCGAGAGGACGCCAGAGGCGTGTACTTGTTCAGCGGCAAAGTAGGAGAAGTAGCTGAGCAGAAAGGTGGAGAGCACTTCTACCTCCGGGTCACGCAGAAATCGATATAGCTTCACGAAGACAAAGCCCAAAAGAACCCCGATTGCGGCACCCCCAAAGACGATCCATAAAAAAGAGAGCGAGGCGCTGGACCAGGAGAAGCTGCCGCCGGCAAGTGCGATCACGGCGAATCGGTAGAAAATGAGACCGGAAGCATCGTTGACCAGGCTTTCGCCTTCGAGAATCTGGACGACGCGCTTGGGGAGGCCGAGGCCCCGGGTGATGCTGGTGGCCGCAGCGGCATCGGGTGGGGAGATGATTGCGCCGAGCAGGAAGCCGGTGGTCCAGTTCATGCCAGGAATAAAATGCACGCAAAGGAAGGCGACCAGGGCGCTGGTTGCTGTTACCAGGCCGAAGGCGAGAAGGAAAATCGCACGGCGCCAGCGCCAGAAATCACGCCAGGAGGTGAAAAAGGCTGCTTCGCTGAGAATTGGCGGTAGAAGCAGGTAAAAGACTATGTTGGGGTCGAGGGCAATGCGTGGTGCGCCCGGGATCAGGGCAATTCCGAGCCCGCCCAGCACCAGCGCGATGGGGTAGGGCTGGTCGAGCCGCTTGGCAATTAGGGCGATCAAAATAGCCGCAAAAAGTAATCCTAAAAAAGTCTCAATCGATGTCATGGCTCAGTTTGTGGCAACCTAGTACATGGTATCCCCGTCTCTTTTTGTTTAATCATGAATTTCTTCGTTCGTTTCTCCGCCTTGATGATCGTTTGCCTGGCCGCGATGCAGGGTCAGTCTACCAGCACTTTGGGCTGGTCTCGTTACCTTCCGGGTGGCGAATATGATGTTGCCACCAATGTGCTCGTGGAGCCGTCTGGCGATGTCTGGGTAGGTGGCCACTCGGCTGGCAAGTATGAGGCTTATGGGCCAAATGAGCCATTTCAGGTAAGCAACGCCGGGCGCACCGACATTTTCCTCGCGAAATTCCGGATCAACCCCAATGGCAGCGCGACGACGCTCTTCTTTACCTGGCTTGGCGGTACCGACGTCGAAGAATTGGCCGACATGAAGTTTGACGCACAGGGCCGCATTGTTTTGACCGGTATCACGAATTCTGCAAACTTCCCCGTTGCGGCTTCGCCGTTCCAAAATAAGCTTGGAGGTGACTTCGACGCGTTTGTCGCCGTTATCGACCCGAATCAGGGTGGAGCCAGTGCGTTGGTCTACAGCACATATTACGGCGGCACCGGCCGTGAACTCGCTAAAGGGCTGGCAATCGGGCCCACAGGCAATATTGCTGTAGTTGGTACAACCTCGGCGGATGGCCTGCCAGGAGTTAGCAATGGTGCACAGCCTGTGCGACGCGGCAATTCTGATGCGTTCGTTTTCTACTTCAATCCTCGAGAAAGCACTTTGAGCTACGCTTCGTATCTCGGCGGCAACGGCAACGATTCTGCAGTGGCCGTCGCCATCGACAGGAGTAATCGGATATGGTTCGCCGGATCGACTGGTTCTAATGATTTTCCACTCACCGATACCGGAGTGTCGATGTTTTCGACTGGATTCTTTGATGGTTATGTGGCTGCTATTGATCCCTCCCGCACTGGTTTGGCTTCTTTCTACTACGGCTCGCTTCTTGGCGGCAGCGGCAGCGATGAAGCTCGTGGCCTTGCGATCGACGTCAATGGCAAGTTGTGGGTCTCTGGCATCACCTTTAGTAAGGACTTGCCTGTGACCGCTAGCGCTGCACAGCGCACTCTGTCTGGTGGTACGGACGCCTTCGTGATGCAGGTCGATCCGCTCTTGAGCGGCACCAGCGCTTTGCTCTACTGCAGCTATGTCGGTGGCACTGGCTATGAATTTGTCTACGGGCTAACGCTGATTGACGCTAGTCGGGTCGCTGTAGGTGGCTACTCAATGTCCGGCCTGCTTCCGACTACGGCTAACGCAGTGAAGAAGCTTCCCGCCTCTGCATTTGCCGACGGCATGGTGGCGGTGATTAATTCCTCTTTATCTGGAAACGCGGGTCTCGAATATTTGTCTTACTTCGGTGGATCTTCAACCGATGTCATTAACTCCGTTAGCTTCGATCCCGCGAATCCGCGCCTGCTTTATGTCGCCGGGTACACCGCATCGAGCGACCTGCAAACAACCGACGGCACAACGCGCCCCAATGGTGCGCCTTCGCCGAACGCTTTCGTCGCAGGGATCATCCGCTAATCGCGACTATTTAGTACTAACGGTTCATCCGCAACTTTTTTGCTCGGCTATACTGACAGCAAGCCGAAAGGTAAACGGGGAATCATGATGTATAAAAATCAGCCTTCATCGCGAGGCCTGTCGACCCATCAATTGACTGCGATCCTGATCGCACTCAGCATCCTTCCATCTTCCATCGCCCAAGAACAAGAGGCCGTTCTGCCTCTGACTGAAATGGGTGGTGCCAACTGCACATTTAAAGCCGATCCCGACGAGTACACTGCACGCGAAGCACGTGTGCGCGAAACCGTTCAAGAGCGTGTTATGAACTTCAAGGGTGGACGGCAAATGGCTTCAAGCCGGACTGCTGCACCGGGGTCGATCGAACTCAAAGGGACCATTGACGAAGCTATCTTTGGCAAGCTTGCCTCGGCTGGGGTGCCGAGCGCTCGCCTGACAACAGATGAAGAATTTGTGCGGCGCATCTATCTCGATCTGACCGGGCGCATCCCGACTATCGAACAGTATCGTGCCTTTATCGAAGAGAAGAATGAGCGCAAGCGGGCCGATCTGATTGACCGGCTGCTTTACTCGTCCGAGTTCACCGACAAGTGGACGATGTGGTGGGGCGACCTGCTGCAGAATGCGACAGCGAATTCTTACAAGAACCAGCAGGTTGGTGCGCGGAACAATTTCTTTGGCTGGATCGCACAGAGCGTTTCGCAGAACAAATCCATTAAGGATATTGTCTTCGAGGTGATCACGGCTAAAGGCAATACCG
>JBKJUN010000621.1:0-6467 GCA_046590555.1 Bryobacter sp.
CTGGATGGACCGAAAGCATCGCTATGTCGAAAAACTGGCGACGCCCGATGTGACCATCGCCGACATGATCGGTGACATCGATCCAATCAAAGCTGCCAAGCGTGGCGTCGATATTGCCGATGAGGAGAACATTCACTACGGCTTGCTGCCGCGAGCCAATCGCGGGATCTTTGCCGTCAATGAATTGCCCGATCTGGCTGGCAAGATTCAAGTGGGTCTGTTTAACATCCTGCAGGAAGGCGATGTGCAGATCAAAGGTTATCCGGTGCGGCTTGAACTTGACGTGATGTTGGTTTTTACAGCAAACCCGGAAGACTACACGGCGCGCGGCAAAATCATTACCCCTCTCAAAGACCGCATTGGCAGCGAGATTCGCACTCACTACCCATTCACACTTGATCTCGGCATCGAGATTACGGCTCAGGAAGCGTGGGTGAATCGGGATGGCGGCGTAAAGACCGAGATGCCTGACTACATGCGGGCGGTTGTCGAGCAGGTGGCCTTCCTCGCCCGTGACGACAAACGAATTGACCAGCGAAGCGGTGTGTCGCAACGCTTGCCGATCTCAGTGCTGGAGAACGTGATCTCCAATGCCGAACGGCGCGCTGCGATTTCGGGTGATACCGACGCGGTGCCCCGTGTGCTCGATCTATATTCGGCGCTCCCTTCGATTACCGGCAAACTGGAACTCGAATATGAAGGGGAACTCAAGGGGGGCGACAATGTCGCTCGCGATCTCATTCGTCAGTCTGTTGCCTTGTCCTATTCGCGACTGATGGATGGCGAGAACATGAAGCAGATCATCCAGTGGTTTGATCTTGGCGGTTCGCTGCAACTGCCGGAACTCGCTACAGCCAGCGAGTTGATCAAGGAGCTGGACCAGATCCAGGGCCTGATGGAGAAGACAGCCAAGCTTGGGATTGGCGTGCGTGAAACCGATGCCAAACGCGCGGCTGCAGCCGAGTTTATCCTTGAAGGTCTTTATGCGCATCGCCGAATCAGCCGCAATGAGGAGCAGGCGTTCGTGGGCGGTGAACGCAGGCGGGAGCAGCCTGGTGAGGCACCGGAAGAAGGAGGCGGCGGACGTCGCGACCGTCGCAAGCAACAAACGCAATGAGACGCGTTCGTTATTCAAAATTTACCGACGACGACCTCGGCCTCTCGGCCGAGGATCTGATGCGGGCGCTGGGAGACTTCTTCCTCGACAGTGGCTTTCAGGACTGGTGGAACCCGAATCCAAATGCCAAACAAAACTGGGAAGGCTTGAAGAACGCGATCCTTCAGTCGATGCTCGACGGGTCGATCTTCGATGACCAGGATCGGGCGAATGAAATTCGCGAGAAGCTCGAAAAGATGGACCCTGAAGAGCTGGAAAAGCTACTCGGCAAACTCGCGCAAAAGCTGGTGGACGAGGGGTATGTGCAGGCTCCGCAGGGCGGCGGCGAGGGCGAAGGCCAGATGGATATGCAGGTGCAGACGACTGATAAGTCTGTCGACTTTCTGGGCTTTAAGACCCTCAAGGACTTGCTTGGCAGTCTGGGGCGTTCGAGCTTTGGTGCACACGATACCCGCGATTTGTCGACCGGCATTGAGGCCAGCGGCTCGACCAAGCCCTACGAGTTTGGCGACACGATGAATCTCGACATCACCGAAACGCTGTCTCATGCCCTCAAGAGACAGGGGCTGACCGGAGAGCTTGAACTGGAATACTCCGATCTTCAAATCCACCAGAGCGAATATCAGAGTTCTTGTGCAACCGTGCTGATGCTCGATTGCAGCCACAGCATGATCCTTTACGGGGAAGATCGTTTTACCCCGGCCAAGAAGGTAGCTCTTGCTCTGGCTCAACTGATCCGGACGCAGTATCCGGGCGATACGCTGCGCTGTGTGTTATTCCACGACACGGCTGAAGAGATCCGCATGAGTGAGCTGGCTCGCCTGCAGGTGGGCCCTTACTATACAAATACACGCGATGGCCTTATCCTGGCACAGAGAATTCTGAACCAGGAAAAGAAGGACATGAAGCAGATCATCATGATCACCGATGGCAAGCCCAGCGCGTTGACTCTCGATGACGGGCGCGTCTACAAGAACGCTTTTGGCCTTGATCCACTGGTGATCAGTCGCACAATGGAAGAGGTGAGCCGTTGTAAGCGGCAAGGGATCCTCATCAACACCTTCATGCTTGCTACAGACCCGGCACTTGTCAATTTCGTAAGACAAGTTACTCAGCTCTGTAAGGGAAAGGCTTACTTTACGACGCCGATGACTCTTGGTGAGTATCTGCTGGTGGATTATATGAACCGGAAGACCCGGACGGTACACTAGCCCATCGGGCCACTGCTTCCAGCAACTGATTCGCCCTGTAGGGCTTGCTCAGATAATCGTCCATGCCCGCGTTGAGACAGTCTTCCCGGTCGTTGATCAGTGCGCTGGCTGTCAGGCCAATGATTGGTATGTGTTTACTCAATTGATCGCGAATGCGGCGAGTTGCTTCGTATCCGTCCATCCCCGGCATTTGGCAATCCATGAGGATCAAGTCGTAGTCATTGCGCAGGGCTTTTTCAAGGGCAATCAGGCCATCGGGGGCAACTTCTGATTGATGCCCCGCCATTTCGAGGACAAGTGTTGCCAGCCTCTGATTCACCTCGTTGTCTTCGGCAATCAGGATGCGCAAATGCTTGGGGGCCGCAACTGGATTCTCTGGTAGAGGAACCACTACCGCTTCGGTCTGAATCGGGAAATCAAGCTCTAACCAAAAGGTGGAGCCCTTGCCAACTTTGCTCGTAACTCCGATTTGCCCGCCCATTTGCTCAACCAGACTCTTTGAGATTGCCAGACCCAGACCGCTGCCACCAAAGCGGCGAGTCGTCGATGCGTCAGCTTGTGAGAAGCGGTGAAATAGCTTCTTAATCTGCTGAGGGGTAATTCCAATTCCGCTATCGGTGATCTCGATGCGCATAGCGTACCGCGCATCTGATATTGAGTGTGGAATCAACTGGATACGAACGAACCCCTGCTCGGTGAACTTAATCGCGTTCGCCGCAAGATTCAAAAGAATTTGCCGCAGCCTCGAAGGATCCCCAACCAGGGTTGGCGCATTCAAATCGCTCAGGTCTACTGAAAGCTTGAGCAGCTTTGACTCCGCCTGAGGCCGCAAGATCTCCACGACGTTGCGAATCATCTCGGGGAATTCAAAGGAAATCGATTCCAATTCCATTTTGCCGGATTCGATACGAGACCAATCGAGGATGTCGTTAACAACTGAAAGCAGCGCTTCAGCAGAATAGGTGATGGTGTCGCAAAATTCTCTTTGGCTTGAGTTGAGAATGCTCTTCTGAAGCAGGGTCGCCATACCGAGAATTCCATTCAGCGGAGTGCGTAATTCGTGACTCATCGTTGCCAGAAAATTCGACTTGGCTTGAGCTGAGGTTTCTGCCGCATTCCGCGCGAGTGCCATAGCCTCTTCCAATTCTTTGCGAGCCGTTATGTCCAAGATCGTGCCAATTAGGCTTTCGATCGATGGATCGACGGAATTTCTCAGCACACCACCCGTCGCTGAAATGTGGCGAATCTCCCCGGTAGCGGGCAAAATAATTCGAAGGTCGAAGCGGTAAGATTCCCCATGAGAGATCGCTCTCTCTACTGCCTTGGTCAGAAGGGCGAAGTCTTCCGGGACGTAGAGCTTGGAGAGGCCTTCGAAATCAGGTTCTCCTTGTATTGGATCCACACCGTGGATGGTAAATACTTCAGGAGTCCAGGAGATCTTGCCTGTCACAAGGTCGAAATCCCAGCACCCAAGTTTCGCCTGCTCCCGGGCTGCCTCAAGCAGGGTTTGCGATCGTAGCAGGGCCAACTCCGATTCTTTGTGCTTCGTAATGTCCGTGAATTGCCCAGTCCAACAGACGCGCCCATCTTCATCAAGGCCTGTCAGGGATTGGCAATTGAACCATCGAGTCGTTCCACCTACGAAATACCGGAAGTCGAAGCGAAATGGGGAGAGCATCCTGGCCGATTCAATCATAAGCCGGTGGCACTCTTCAAGATCCTCTGGCCACATTCCTTGCGTAAAATGAAGAGGATTCTCCATCGCCGCTTCAAGGTCAATACCAAAAATCATGCTCGCCTGTGGGCTGAGGTATGAATAATAAAAGCTACCATCTGCAGCTGTGGAGACTCGATAAACTGCGCCCGGAATGGATTCGACAATTTCTTTCAGGCTGGGTTGCTGATCCTGCACTTGACCCATATCGGCAAACAGCAGGGAACTTTGTATACTATTTAGCCATGAAGCAAAGTCTCCTCCTTTTTTTGCCGTTTTTCTGTTTTGGCCAGACGCCCAACCTGGATCAACTGAAGAAAGAAGCCATTGCCGGCGTTGAAGCCCGCTCGAAGATGGTGCAGGAGATTGTCGATACCGTCTTCAGCTTCGGCGAACTCGGCTTTCAGGAAGTAGAGACCTCGAAATATCTAACGGGAATTCTCGAGAAAAACGGCTTCAAGATTGAGCGCGGGGTGGCTGGCATTCCAACGGCCTGGATTGCCACCTGGGGCGAATCAAAGCCCGTCATCGGCTTCATCACCGACCTCGACGGCATTCCGCGCGCATCTCAGAAGCCCGGTGTTGCCTACCACGACCCCATCATTGAAGGCGCCCCCGGCCATGGAGAAGGACACAATTCAGGCAACGCCGTAAACATCGTTGCTGCTCTGGTCCTGAAAGACCTGATGGTCAAGCACGGCATCAAAGGCAAACTGAAGATCCTCCCTGGCGTAGCCGAAGAACTGGTTGCCACCAAAGCGTTTTACATTCGTGCCGGGCTACTGAAAGATATCGACATCATGCTGGGCTGCCACGTCGGACGAGAGCTGGCCACCTCCTTCGGCCATCCCGCCATCAACAGCGGACTAGTGTCCGTTCAGTTCACCTTTCACGGTGAATCAGCACATGCTGCCGGCGCACCATGGAAGGGCCGCTCGGCTCTCGACGGCGTCGAACTGATGAACGTCATGTGGAACTACAAGCGTGAACATCTGCGGCCTGAACAGCGCTCCCATTACGTGATCGTCAATGGCGGCGATCAACCGAACGTTGTGCCTTCGGAGGCGACAGTCTGGTATTTCTTCCGCGAAGAGGATTTCCCGCGTATCAAGGAATTACACGAATTCGGCTCGACGATGGCCAAGGCTGCGGCGATGGCCTCTGGTACCAAATTTACTCAAAAAGTAGTTGGCTCAGCCTGGCCGAATCACTTCAACAAGACCGTAGCCGAGACGCAGTTCAAGAACATGGAGATGGTTGGTATGCCAACTTGGACCGAAGCAGACCAGACACTGGCCCGAGAGCTACAGCGTGAGCTTGGCGTGGCCAAGGTCGATCCTCTCCCAACAAAGGTTAAGCCGCTTGAAGCTCCCACCACGTGGCGAGGCGGCGGCTCTGACGACGTGGGCGACATCTCGTGGGTTGTCCCGATGACCTATCTGCGCTACCCCGCTAATATTCCAAACCTGCCAGGGCACCACTGGGCCGACGCCGTCTCGATGGCAACCCCGATTGCCCACAAAGGCTCTGCCGTAGGCGCAAAGGTACAGGCAACGACAGCGCTTGATTTCCTCACCAGACCCGAGTTGGTTGAGCAGGCCTGGAAGTACTTCAAAGAAGTCCAGACCAAAGATCAGAAATACATGCCGCTCATTGCCGACACCGACCAGCCAGCTATTGAACTCAACAGCGAAAAGATGAGCCGCTATCGCGAAGAGATGCGCAAATACTATTACGATCCGGCCAAGTATGGAACTTATCTCGAACAGTTGGGTATCACTTATCCGACGGTGCTCAAAAAAACACCTGGAGATAACAAGCCTTCCTCGCCTGTACAACTGCCATAGCCCACCCAAAGGAGAAACATGTTCGAGCGAAAATTCGGGATTGAGATTCAGCCGATGTGGCGTGAGAAACCGGACAGTAGCCCGCAGTCATTTGTTGCGGACGTGCGCTCTGAACTGGTGAAGATTCTGAGTTCCCGCGCAGGACAAGCGATCGCGAGTTCCCTTCGATATCATGGCAAGACCATATTGCTGATGCCCTATGAGGGCCAGGATTGTAATTCCCAAACGGCCAATGTTTCGTCTATTTCGCCCCCAAGTCGTTGTCCTCTATTCCCCACGGCTTTTGCGCGGGAGCCCTTGTTCAAAGAAGAAGAGTAGCGAGAATAATGCGAACCTGCCCCACGAGATTCTTTTTCATGAACTAGTGCACGCCTTGCGCAGAGTTACAGGGCACAATCACCCGCATCAGCAAACTGGCAGGTAGTGGGTCAGTTTGAAATCCGGGTAGGCCTACCTACGAAAGTACCAATCGCCCTCGAAGTCGGATGCTGTAGAGTAGTATCAGGCCCAAGATCCCCGCTCCAAGAAATGCGCCTGACGTCGAACCGTCCATGGCAGTCGCCAACTGCTTCGTAAGG
>JBKJUN010000747.1:0-6457 GCA_046590555.1 Bryobacter sp.
GATACGAATGAAGCCATTTTCGCGATGGAAAACACGACTCGCGAAGTCGTGGGTGGATCGCAATTAGCCAATGATGCGGGCTTAAAGCTTGGTGAGATCGAAAGCGTATCGAACGAAATTTCAAGACTGGTTCGGGAGATTCTGGAAGCATCGCGGAGTCAGGCGTTGAGCTCTGAAGATGTGACGCGCAAGGTGATTGGTGTAACGGAGTTTACGGCCAGGACGGCACATGGAGCGCAAGAGGTGGAAGGCTCGGTGCGGCAACTTGCAGCGCTGGCCAAGAACCTGAATGAATCGATGAGCCGGTTCAAGTTACCGGCCGACGAAGGCCAGGCCGTCGTAGCTTAGGACAAAGCCATGAGATCGAGTGTTGATTCAAACACGATCGCCGGCTTTCACGAGGAAGCACGCGGGTATCTGCCAGGACTGGCGGAGTGTCTGCGGCGTCTTGGTGAGGCCCAAGCCGAGACTGCGGCACTTGGGGAAATGCACCGTCTGGTGCACCTGATTCGCGGTGCGAGCAGTGTTGTGGGGCTGGGGCAGCTTGCGCAGTTGAGCGAAGGACTTGAGACTTATGTTGAGGTCCTGGCTGGCGGTGTTGTTGAGTGGGACGAGCAGACGATGGGGATCCTCGAAGAGGCTGTAGAGGGAATCCGGATGAATCTGGAGGAGGGGCCTGCTGCGCGGACGCGACCGATGGCAGTGGCGAGCACGGCTGACCCTGAGATTCTGTCTGGCTTTCTCATTGAGGCAGAGGAGGCGCTGGAGGTTGTCGCCGGGAAGCTGTCGCTTATTGCCGACAAGGCGGCTTTGCTTGAAATACGGCGCGCGGTGCATACGCTCAAGGGTGCCGGGGCGATGGTGGGGTTGAATGCGCTGAGCTCGGTGGCACATCGCATGGAGGATGCGCTTGATGCTCTCTATGAGGGTGAGGTTATGCTCGATGCGAGGCTTGCGAGTTTGCTTCAAGACACGACGGATCTGCTGGTGGGGCTGGTTGAAGCAGGCGGGACTGATGCCTCGATTGAAGCCCGGATACCGGCGCTGTTTCATCGTTATCGCCCGGATGAAGTAATTGAGGCCCGGGTGGTTGAGCCTGTTATGACCGAGAGTGTGGTGAGCGAGAGTGTGGAAGCCGGGCAATATGTGAGGGTGCCGCTGGAGCGGGTGGACGAGTTGGTGAGGATGGTGAGCGAGTTGTTTGTGCACCGCTCGACGTTTGAGAAGACGCTGGGCAAGTTTGGGCATGAGGTGGGGGAGTTGTCGCTATCTCTGGAGAGGTTGCAGCGGTTGGGGGCATCGTTTGAAGACGAGCAGGTGCTGGTGCAGTCTGGAGTTTCGACTACGGGTGGCAGGGTTGTTGAGTCTGAGTTTGACGCTCTGGAGTTTGACCGCTACACGCAGTTGCATACGCACTCGAGGGATTTGAGCGAGACGGCAGCGGACTTGGGCGCGGCTGAGGCGCAGTTGCGAGTTTTGCAGGATGACTTTGATGGATTTTTGAGTGTTGAGAAGCAGTTGAGTTCGCAGATCCAGGAAAGGCTGATACGGTTCCGGATGGTGCCGATGTCGACGCTTGAGGCGCGGTTGCAGCGGACGGCACGGATGGCTGCGGCGCAATGCGGGAAGTTGGTTGAGCTTGAGATTGAAGGTGGAGCGGTTGAGCTGGACAAGACGCTGCTCGAAAAAATGAGTGGGCCGCTGGAGCATCTGTTGCGCAATGCGGTTGTTCACGGGATTGAAGAACCTGACGAGCGCAGGAGTTGCGGGAAGCCGGAAGTGGGGCGGATTGCGCTGAAGGTGGTGCATGAGGGGGCGCAGGTGGTGATGCGTCTGAGTGATGACGGGGGTGGGTTGAAGAAGACGCGGATACTTGAACATGCGGTGGGGACGGGGTTGATTGCGGCTGCGCGTGGCGCGGATTTGGATGAAGAAGAAATCTACCGGTTGATGTTTCTGCCGGGATTCTCGACGGCTGAAGATGTGACGGAATTGGCGGGCCGAGGCATTGGGCTTGATGTAGTGAAGAATACCGTTGAGGACATGAAGGGCAGCCTGAGTGTAGAATCGGCGGCGGGGCAAGGGACGAGCTTTTCGTTGCGGCTACCGGTGACGCTGGCGATTACGAAGGTGCTGATGGTGGAGACGCAGGGACAGAGGTTTGCGCTGCCAATTGCGTCGGTGCGGGAGGTGGCTCGGGTTGCTGCTGCTGATGTCGAGCGTACAGCGGAGGGAAGCCTGATCCGGCTTGGTGGGGGAATGGTGAGGCTGCTTGGGCTTGATGAGGTGCTTGGACTGGCTCGCACTGGTGAGGAGCCGACGAGCGTGCTGGTGGCACTGGTGAAGAATGGCGATGATGACTTTGCGTTGAGTATGGAGAGGATCGTCGAAGCCCGGGAAGTTGTAGTGAAGCCGCTGAGCGGGTTGATTGGGCGGGCTCCGCATCTGGTGGGTGCAGCGGCACTCGGGGATGGGCGGATTGTGCCGATTCTCAATGCGGGTGCGCTTGCGGACGGGCGTGGGGTGAAACGGAAGGTGGCTCGCAGTGTGGCTGTCGCACGCAAGAGCCTGGATGTGTTGATCGTGGATGACTCGCTGAGCGTTCGACGCGTGCTGGCAAGTTTGATGTCGCGACAGGGTTGGAATCATGCGCAGGCAAAGGATGGAGTGGAGGCGCTGGAGCATCTGAGGCGTGTGGGCGTGGCGCCGGATCTGATTCTGATGGACGTTGAGATGCCACGTATGGATGGGTTTGAATTGACTGCGGCACTGCGTGGAGACTGGGCTTTTGAGCATGTGCCGATTGTCATGCTGACTTCGCGTGGGGGGGACAAGCACCGGACTAAGGCGTTTGCCGTTGGAGTGACAGAGTATCTGGTGAAGCCGTATCAGGAAGAGCAGTTGATTGAGACGATTCTACGGCTCGTCGCTTAGTAGCTTGTAGTAGATGCTGGTGGATTCAAGGGTGGGATTTTGGGGGGCGCGGGCGTAGCTGGGGATTGTGCCGGAGAGTTGGTAGCCGAGGGATTTGTAGAGGGGTTCGGCGGAGCTGCCGGTGACGGTATCGAGGGTGATGAGGGTGCGATTTTCGTCAATGGCTATGTGTTCGATTGCGGTCATAAGTGCGCGGGCGAGGCCGTGGCGGCGGTGGTCTGGATGGACGAGGAGCTTGGCAACTTCGGCGCGATGTTGCTGATTGGGTGGCATGTCGAGAATCAACTGAACTGCGGCGACGATGGTGTTGGTTGGGGTGTAACGGGCGATAAGGATCTGGCGCTGGTTTGTCATGGCCTGCGGGAGGATTTTGGAACGCCACCAATCGAGGGAATCAACGTGGGTGAAAGGGAGGATGAAGCTGACGCTGGCACCGTCATGGACGGTCGCGTGGAGGAGCGTCGCGAGTTGGTGGAGATCGGTATCGAGGGTTCTGGTTGGTGGCCAGGACTCGATGATGTAATCCGTCATTGGAATGTTCTCAGTTTATGACAGTGCGGGTTGTGGCTAGCTTGACTTGAGAAGGACCCAGGTGGTCATGGCGCGGAGGTTATCGACGATCGTCGTTTTGATGGGGTCGAGGAGTTCGCCGCCGATTTGAGTTGGAATGTGGCGGAGGAGTTGGGCGTCGACGAGATAGCGCTCGCTGCCGTCCATGAGTAGGTGGCGGCGACCGCTGATTTGCTGGATCTGATGCTCGATTCCGATGGAGGAGGCGAGGCGCGAGAAGAGGATGCCGCCGGGTTTGAGTTTGTCCCAGACGCTTGTGACCATCCGCTCGAAATGTTCGTCGTCTTCGGCGAAATGGAAGACGGTGTTGACGATGATGAAGTCGAAGGATTGCGGGGGGAAGGAGAGGTTTTCGATTTTTTCGAGGCGGAATTTTTCAGGCGGGAGGTTCGGGATCGATTGAGCTTCGATGTCGATGGCGGTGACGTCGTAGCCCTGACTGATCAGGTAGTGGATGTTACGGCCTTCGCCGCAGCCGGCGTCGAGGATTTTCATGCCGGGCCGGATGCGGCCACGGAGCATTTGATCGATTAGGTAGATGTCAGTGTTGCCGAGTTGTTGCTGGAGCTGGGTCATGCCTTTAGCGAGTGTAATAGCATTTGAGGATGACTCGCAGAATGTTGTTGGGTGCGCCGATGCTGGCGCTGGGGAAGACAGAGCGACGGAATTGTTTGTTTATCGCCTGTGACGATCTGAATCACTCGATGAGTACGTTTGGGAATGCGCTGGTGCCGACGCCGAATCTGGACCGGATTGCCAAGCGTGGAGTTCGGTTTGACCGGGCTTATTGCCAGTTTGCGTTTTGTAGCCCGTCGCGAAGTTCGCTGATGACCGGGTTGAGCCCGGATCGTACTGGCGTTTATAACTTGACGACGCACTTTCGGGCGAAGGTGCCTGATGTAGTAACGCTGGGGCAGTTGTTTCAAAAGAATGGGTATCATTCGGCGCGCGTAGGGAAGATTTATCACTACGGGAACCCTGGACAGATTGGGACAGATGGCCTGGATGACGCACCGACGTGGAATCAACGGGTGAATCCTCGCGGCATAGATAAGGACGAAGAGGGGAAGCTTATCAATTACACGCCTACCCGCGGGGTGGGAAGTGCGCTGGCGTATTACGCCTCGCCTGGGCGGGATGAGGAACATACCGATGGGAAGGTGGCGAGCGAGTCGATTCGGATAATGGAAGAGAACCGGGACCGGCCTTTCTTTTTGGGAGCTGGATTCTATAAGCCACATTGCCCTTTTATTGCTCCGTCGAAGTACTTTGACCGGGTGCCGCTGGAGAAGGTGAAGGCGTTGCCGTTTGAAGAGTGGGAGATGAATATTGCTCCTAAGTGGGCTTACTTTACCAAGCCGGCGAATTGGGATCTGACAGAGAAGCAGAGGGTGGAAGTGATTCGGGCTTATTACGCTACGATTCTGTTTCTGGATGCGCAGATTGGGCGGTTGCTCGATGCGGTGGAGCGATTGAAGCTGATGGACAGGACGACGATTGTGTTCTGGAGTGATCACGGTTATCACCTGGGTGAGCATGGGCAGTGGATGAAGCAAACGGTGTTTGAGGGGGCGGCGCGGACACCGGTGATGATTTCTGGAGCGGGGGTGAAGGCTCGCGGGAGGCGTTGTTCTCGGACGGTGGAGATGCTGGATCTGTATCCGACGGTGGCAGATTTGTGTGGGCTTGCCGGGACGCCTTCTAATTTGCACGGGACGAGTTTGAAGCCTTTGCTGGATCGCCCAGAGGCTCGATGGGAGCGTGCAGCGGTGACGCAAGTGGAGCGGCCAAATCAGGGGAAGCCGGTGATGGGGTATTCGATTCGTGATGAGCGATACCGGTACACGATGTGGAATGGCGGGGCGGAGGGTGAGGAGTTGTACGACTACGCGGAGGACCCGCGGGAGTTGAAAAACGTGGCTGGGGCGTCGGGCGTGAAGGCGGATTTACGATCCAAACTGGAGACAATTATTTCTGCTCGAAAATAATTATAATAATTATTGCAGAATTATATTGAATTAACTCCAAATATACTTTACCTTAATTCAAGGGAAATCTCTTATCCCTGCCGAGACGGAATGCTTATCCGACTCCACCCTTGGGCCTGCTACGCCCTCGCAAACCCCCGCCAGGAGACAGATTATGGCTATCAATCGTCACATCACGATTACGATCGCGCAAGGGAGTCCTTTAAGTGAAGGATTTCAATTGGATACCGGTAATTTAGTTGGCATCTTAATGCCTGACGCATTCACTGGCAATTCTCTTTCATTTGAGATATTACGTCCTACGGACGGAGCCTTTTTACCGCATTTCGACTCAATGGGTCAGGAAGTCAATATTGCGGCAGCGCCTTCACGATCAATTGCGCTGGACGATGAAATTCAGGGACTGCCGACGCGGGGATTTGTGCGCGTGCGGGCGAATCAGATTCAGAATCAAGTGGCGCAGTTGATTTGCGTCATTACGGAGGGTTAAGCGATGGCACTCACAAGACCAGTAAAATTGATAACCGAAGGACCGAAGACGGCAGCGAATAGCTTGTCGGTGACGTTTGCTACGGATGCGAGCGGGATGCCTGTGTCGATGTCTGGCAGCGGCGTGAAGCCGATGTCGCAGAGTACTTCAGTGACGCTTGCGTCAGACCAGCCGGCTTTGCCGGTGAGCTTTGGAGGGACCGGGCAGCTCACGATGGCTGGGAGTCAGTCGGTGACGATTGCTTCTAACCAGACAGTAGTGCCGGTGAGTTTGAGTGGGACCGGGCCGCAGACTATGGCGGCCAGTACGTCGGTGACGCTTGCTTCGAATCAGACGGCTTTGCCTGTAAGTGTGGCAGCGACGGGGCAGTTGGCGATGGCGGCGAGCCAGTCGGTGACGATTGCTTCCAATCAGTCCGCTGTGCCGGTGAACTTGAGTGGGACCGGGCCGCAGACTATGGCGGCCAGTACGTCGG
>JBKJUN010000759.1:0-1520 GCA_046590555.1 Bryobacter sp.
CGTTAAACCGCATTGCCCCGCGAGTCCACCAGACGCTAAGGCGCCGCCGCTTCACCCGCTACACGCTCGCCGCCGCAGCTCTCCTCGCATCCACGATACTGAGCTTGCCTACAAACCAACCAGACATCCCTTTGCCAGATCCCGGCAAAGCCATCATCTCCGTCCCGGATCTATTCATGCCAGCCCCCGCGCCCGCGACCCTCTCTTCTCGCCGCGCAAAACCCAAGGCCACCATACTGGACGAGCACACCGTCCAGTTGGCCTCCACCGACAACAACGTAATTATCTATTGGAGCTTAGAATGAAATCCTTACTTCTACTTTTAGTCCCTGCCCTGCTCTTGAGTCAGCCGCAGCGTTTTAATCAAATTATCGAGTATGTGCCGGATGGCACCGACCAAGCGGAACGATTCACCAAGATTTTTCAACATTTAAACGTTTCCTATCAGGTTGACCCTGTTTTAAAGATCGCTAGTCTCTGGGCCAATTCCCAAGAAGACCTTGATTCGGCTGTGAAGCTCTTCCTCCGCTACTACAAACCCCGGCAAACCAATGCCGTCGCAGACCGCAACATCGAGATCACTCTCCACATCCTGCATGGAAAATCAGGCACAGCCGAAAAGGGCGATGCTCCAGCTTCGCTCAATGCAGTGATCCAGCAGCTCAAACAAGTCACCAGCCTCACCGCCTTCAACAACCTCGAAACTCAAATCCTAAGAGTAAGGGAAGGAAAGAGGGTGGAATCCTCCGGGATACTAGTCTGGCAGGAAGTCCCGGAAGGCGCGGCTCCCAATTACAACCTTAGTGCCGACCTCGCACTCACAGGTCAAACCATCAAGTTGAATGACCTCCGCGTAGGAGTCCGCATGCCTTACAAAGTGGGGGACGGCGGCAATCAATACCAATTTCGCGAAGTAGGCATCAACACTGCCTTGGACATGAGAAGCGGCCAGCAAGTCGTAGTAGGCAAGACCACCGCCGCCTCCAAAGACGGCGCCCTCATCTTCGTAATCTCCGCCCGCATCGTAGACTAACTACTCGACCAGCGAAGCAGCCTTACAATCAGAAGCCCGTAACCCGCTCCCGCCTTCTTCGAGAAGTGATAATCGGTACTAACAATCTGGGCGCCGCTAACCAAAGCGGCGTCCCTCTTCTTCCCATCTTTCACGCCATCGCTCATAGTCCTCACCAGATACCCCCCTTCGCCGCCAAACCCACAATCGCGGGCCTCACAAACAACCCACCCTTCGTGTCACTAAACACATCAAACTCAAACTTCTGAACCCCCATCGAGAGCTGCTCTTCAAGAGAAGAGTGCCAATAATCGAGAGTCTCCGCCAGCTTCGGATTCACCTTCGCAAGATGCGCCATCTCACTCTTCCCCAGACCAGCGTGATAGCTGTTATGACTCCACAAAATCTACAAGTCGGTCATCAGTTGACCAAGACCAACACCCGCAAAAACCAGTCCGCTAAAAAGAGAAATCTTCACCCCTCCAGCCCACCCGCAAGCGCATTGCAA
>JBKJUN010000878.1:0-2459 GCA_046590555.1 Bryobacter sp.
GTTCGAATCCCGCCGCCCCGACCATTTCCTTCCAGTTCCTCCTTCCACTTCACCCACGTTTGTAGCTGATACGGGCGTCGGAGTGTGTCTATTTTTCAAATTTCAAAGATCTTGAGGCTGTTGGGCCTAGTTTGTTGTTTGTGTTTATGCAGCTAGCTTGGCTTGGCGATGTTTGTCTAAGATTGCGCGAGCTTCTGGCATAAGAGCCATCAATCGGATCGCAAGTATCCCGGCGCTGGTTTTGCTTAGGTCGGCTTTGCGGACGTCGAACATGGGGAAAGTTGCGGGGATATCCAGGGTTTTGTCGTGTAGATAGACCTCGGTTTGGATGTCCATGGCGAGGATTCGATCCCTTTGGAGCTTTGTGAACTCTTTGAGGGCACGGTCGGTGCGGCGCTCCTGAGCGGCACCAAGTTTGAGGATTCGCTCCATTTGATTGAAGAGTTTGTCGCTATTGGGTTCGTTTATCCAACGGTCTTGCGCCTCGATCTCCAATTGTCTCGCTCGGTCGGCCTGGTAGAGGGCGAAGACGTAGCGCTCGAAGGCTTGGAGCTCGAGTTCGCCTTCGGGGAGGCATTGCTTGAGGATTTTGGCCTTGAGGGCATCGTATTGGCTTCGTTCGCGCGGATTGTTTTCGAGGATGGTTGTTGGGTTGGCTGTGAGGCCGTGGCGGGTGCTGTTGGCGGCGGAATTGGCGCGGCCTTCGGCGGTCTTGGAGCCAGTGGACTTCGTTGCATTTTTCCTGGCATCGATCTGAGCTTGCGTCGACATGTTCATCTTTTTCCTTGTTTGAAATTGAAAAGGAGGCGCAATAGTGCCTCCCGATGTAGAAGCTAACATTTGAGATGTCGAATTCGAACTATGGTTTTTGGATGATGTTGATTTTGCGGGAGATATAGGCAGAAAAAAGTTGTGAGTGGGGATTCGGTGCAGGTCCGGCGTGGCAATCGGAACGTACGTTTGTATGCCCAACTGGAGGTTTTGAGAGGAAGGCATTACCGGAGTGGCTCCAGTAGATTTCTACTTTGTGTTTTGTCATTTGAAGCTTCGTTTGCTGTGCTCAAATCCGCGCTATCTCAAGCGACCGGATTTGGCATTGCTATTTCGCTGCGTTTCGGAATTCGCTGAATGGCTTTGCCCAGATGCTGGCGCGCCAGGTCTAGTTCGTAGGCGCTTTGGAGGTTCATCCAAAAATCAGCTGACATGCCGAAAAACTGGCTGAGACGCAAGGCCGTGTCTGCTGTGACATTTTGCTTGCCAGCCTGAAGCTGGTAGGGGCGGTTGGGCGGGACTTCGAGCAGGTCGGCCAGTTTTTTCGAGGAGATGCCGATTTCTTCGAGCTCGTCAGCGAGGACATCGCCGGGGTGGATGGGTGTGCGTGCCATGGTCTTTTCCTTTCGCTTTAGTGGTAGTCGACAATTTCTACGTTTGATGGACCTGGTTCACCGTTGGCCCAAGTAAAACAGATGCGCCACTGGTCGTTGATCCCAATGGAATACTGCCCCTTACGGTTTCCCTTCAGGCCTTCGCGACGGTTTGAGTTCAACGCAGAAAGATCTGAAAGTGCGGTGGCAGCATCGAGAACACGCAAGCGCTTCTCCGCCTGCTTGCGGCAAGGTTCCCAGTGACGAATTTTCACGCCAGAGGCGAGCCGGGCAGTTTCCGTATCGCGGTAAGTCCTAATCCTCCTATGCTGAGTACTGATATAGGCGAGTGACGTCTAACGTACAAGTAAGGGCTGCCTTTTTTATCGCAGCGCGATACTAGCAGGCTTCGCCTTGTCAAACTTACCCGGCGCGGCTGGTGCACGGCGCGGCGGCAATTCCATCGATTGAGCGTAACGCTCCGGCTGCGCAGTGATGATGCGAATGTTCTTAAACCGGATCACATTACGCGTGTCGTTGGGCCGGTCGCCGAGCGAGTGAATCTTGAACGCGATTTTGCCCTCGCGATATTTTTCGTCCACGAGATGAGTCGTGGGGACTCCGTTCACCCAGACCTTGATCGTATTGCCGATGCATTCGATGCGGAAATGCGCCCACTCACCCAGCTTAAACGCGGCGCGGCCAGAATCGTTGTCCGCGAGGTCGTGCAGCCAGCGCCACGAATCACCAAAGTCATCGAAGACCCCGCCCGTCCAGGCACGTGGCGTATTATCAATTTTCACCTGATAGCCGTTGAGTCGCACTTTGGCATCGGCGAGTGCTTCCACGCTCCGCAGCAAGATGCCGCTGTTGAAGCCGGGATCGTCCCTTAAATCCAGTTCGAGAATGAAGTCGCGGTATTTTTCCGAAGAAGTGACGAACGTATGCTCGGCCGTGTTGGTACGTTGCCGCAGCAACATCGCGCCGTCTTCAATTTCAGCCGAGGCAAGATTCGCCGGCCCAACGAGTTTCCAGCCGGTGTAATCCTGGCCATTGAAGAGCGAGACCCAGGGCGCGGCGGCGGGCGACTGAGCG
>JBKJUN010000461.1:0-13950 GCA_046590555.1 Bryobacter sp.
TGTGGGTGGGACGGTGGCCGCTTCTCGTAGAGCGCTGGTTGAGGGCTGGAGCGGCGTGCTGGCCGGCGGCACACATCATGCGTATCGCGATTTTGGATCTGGCTTTTGTGTGTTGAATGATATTGCGGTGGCGGCGCAGACGTTGCTGGACGAGGGTTTGGTGAGACGGGTGGCTGTTGTGGATCTGGATGTGCACCAGGGGGATGGGACTGCTTCGATCTTTGCCGGGCGGCCTGAGGTCTTTACGCTTTCTGCGCATGGACGCCACAACTTTCCTTTTCGCAAACAGACTTCGAGTCTGGACCTTGAGTTTGAGAACGGCACTGCAGATGTGGAGTATTTGGCGTCTGTTGAGAAGGTGCTGCCCCGAGCATTTGAGTTTGGGGCCGATATTGTTTTTTATCAGGCCGGGGTGGACGGGCTGGCTTCAGACCGGCTGGGGAAGTTATCGCTGACGGCCTCAGGATTGAAGCAGCGGGACGAGATGGTGTTTCGTATGGTTGCTGCCGCCGGGGTGCCTTGTGTGGTGACTCTGGGTGGCGGGTATGCCGAGCCAATTTCCGATACAGTTCAGGCAGCGGTAAATACTTACCGGAGTGCGGCTCAGATTTTGCGGGCGATATAGGCCACGTTTTCACGGCCATCAAGAGCGATGCTTTTCGGCAGATCACGACGACGGAGATACCAGCATTGCTCTGTGACGAAGCCAGTGCTCTCGAAGACTCGCCGGAGTACCTTGTCGTCGAGGAGATGGATCGATTTTGGAAGATTGCTGAGGAGGCGGTGAGTGGAGTAGTCGCGGACGTTGGTGATCCAGCCGGGCCAGGGATCGCCGCGTTCGACGCGGGACTCGTAGGTTGAGATGAAGGGCTCAAACGTTTTCATGTAGGGTGTTGCTGCCAAGATGAAGACTTTGCCACCGGGGCGGAGGGCGTGTTCTAGGAAGGCTGCCGCCTGTTCGAGCTGGCGACCGGTGAGGAAGTGGAAGACGTTGGAGGCGTGGGCTAGATCGAGAGTCTCTGATTGGAGTTTTGTGTCGCGGGGGAAGCGACCTGGGAGAAGATCGAGGCGGTGCTGGAATTCGGGTGGTGTCAGTTGTCTGAGTTGATTGAGGTGTTCTTGCGAGGAGTCGTTGGCGATTAGATGCGCCCCGGTGTAGAGGGCAGGTATGGTGGCGATGCCGTGGGCTGCGCCGATGTCGAGGGCTGTGACTGGGGCGAGAGCGCATTCCTTGACGAAGAGTTCGCTGAGCTCGTTCAGGGTGTTTGAGGTCCAGCCCTTCAGGTTGCTGGTGCGGATGCGGCGGTGGTGCGGGGGCTGATTCATTGCGAGACGGTGAGCCAGATGCGGAAGGTTTCATCGAGGCCGTTTTCGGCGAAACGGACTTCTCTCAATTTTTGATGGGGATTGAATTGGTTTTGCGTTGAGTTGTCGTAGATGGCTTCTGCTTCGAGTTTGGAGCCTTTGGGGAGTAGGAGTGGGCGGGCCAATTGGTAGCTGGTCATCAGGTGGTGTTCGAAGGGGTGAATGAAGAGGAAGTAGTCTTGCATCCCTTGTTGGCGGAGGTGCAGTTCTGCGGCCAGGAGTTGGAAGACCGGCAGGATAGCGTGGAGCTGGACCCTGGCGGGAAGCGTGAAGGAGGTTCTCTCTGGATGCAGGTTGGCACCGGCAGGGATGCGGATGTCTGTCTTGGTTATCTCCAGTAGCGATGCGATGCGCATAGGACTTTGTTTGGTGAAGTAGAGGGCGAGGCGTGTGAGGTCTCGCGCGGAGCGGAGATTGCGTTTGAAGTAGTGAAGCTCGACGGTGAGGGGCGTGTTTTTTGGAAGATGCCAGGCGATGCCTTTTGGGAGGCGTATGCCGTTATCGCACATGGCCCAAGCGGCGATGGGTTGGCCCTTGATCTTGATGATGGCGTGGTGGAGGATGTTGCGATTGGAGGGACGGAATTCGAAGGCGTCAAAGTGGCGTTGCGTTTGAGTGGTGCCTAGTTCTGCGGGGCTGATGTCAAAGGTGACGATGTCGACGGTCTTCTCTGCCGAGACTGTGTGTTCGAGGGGTTGAGACAGGACTAGGTCTGGTAGCCCGAGATTCCATTGCGGATTGCGACGGGGGAGGGGAGCTGGTGTGCCGGGCTTGGTGCCTGTGTTGATCCAGTTGAGGAGTTTTGCTGCTACTCCTTCGGGCAGGGCGCGGGAGTTCGAGAAGGGGATTGGAGATGGCTTGGCGCTCCATGGGGGCATCTTGTTGCCGAGGATGTAGCGGGCAATTTCGGGTGCGTAGGCAGAGGCGGCTTCGTAGGTGGTGAAGTCGAAGGGACCGACCTGACCGGCGCGATGGCAGCCATTGCAGTGGCGGTCGAGGAGCGGGGCTACTTCGCGCCAAGTGGTGGGCTGGCTGAAGCAACAGCTGGTGATCAGCAGTGCGAGGAAGAGCCTCATAGGTGAGGGATCAGATCCTCCATCCGGTCGAGGAGGAGGTCTGGTGGGACTTGCTTCAAGGACTCAGGCTGAAGGCCGTATGTCAGGCCTACCGAGAAGACTTTGGCGTTGCGGGCGGTCTGGATATCGACAGAGGAATCGCCGACCATCACTGTGTGCGCTGCTGCGATTTTCGATTCTTCTCGAAGGGTATCGATGCCGATTGGGTCTGGTTTCTTCGCGGGGAAGCTATTGCCTCCGTAGATGCGGAAGAAGGTGCCTTCGAGGCCGAGGCCGTCGAGGATGACATGACTGATGCGCACGGGCTTGTTGGTAAGAATCGCCAGTTGGATCTGCTTTTCGCGGGCAGATTCGAGGGTTTCGAGTGCGCCGGGGTAGAGGCGGGTGGCGTCGAGGCAATGGTCGTGATAGTGGCGAATAAAGTAATCGAGAGCGGTCTCGACTTGTGCGTCTGAGGCTTCAGGGCCCATAGCTTTGCGGATCAACACCGGAGCTCCGTTTCCGACGTAGCTAGCTACCAGGTCGCCCGGGAGGGCGGGCAACTGCATGTAGGCTCGCGTAGCGTTGACGCTTGAAATAAGATCCTGTTTGGAATCGATGAGCGTGCCATCGAGATCAAAGATGAGGAGCCTGGGGGCCGGAAACGGCTTTATTGTTTGAAGACTTGAGGCGTCTTCTCGATTGTGTCCTGAACTGTTTTCTTCCACTGCTTCCTTAGTTTCTCGTAGTTTGAGTGGAAGCCGTCGCGAATTTCGTGGGGGCAGAGGTAGACGAGGATCTGGGCCCCTTCCATAACGTAGGGGGCAATGGTGGATTGAGCGACTGAAGCTGGGGGCGGATTCCAGGAAAAGGCGGTGAGGATCATGACGAAGACGCTGCAAATGAGGACTGCGCGAACGAGGCCGAAAACACCGCCGAGGAGGCGGTCGAGCCAGCCGAGGCCCGCTTTCTTGAAGGACATCGAAAGGACTTTTGCCAGGAGCAGGCCGGTGATCTGGACTACGAGGAGAATCGTCAGGAAGCCGAGAAAATTAGCTAGAGATTCCTCCTTGAGGTAGGGTGTGAAGAAAGAAGCGGCCAGGCCGTAGAACCAGCTTGCCAGGAGGATGGAGAGGATTGTCGCAGCAAGGCCAATGGAGAGGCGGAAGAAGCCTTTCCAGAGGCCGGTGCCGACGGAGATACCGAGAATTGCCGCGAGGACGAAATCGAGCCAGTTCATGATTAGGGTAGTGGGTTGCCGGTGAGCAGCCTGTAGGCTTCCTTGTATTTTTTTGAGGTCTCCAGTGCAACTTCTTCGGGAAGGCCAGGGGCTGGCGGTTGTTTGTTCCAGCCGATTTGTTCGAGGTAGTTTCGCACGTATTGTTTGTCGTAGGAAGGCTGAGCGCCCCCGGGGGCCCAGGTGTCGCGTGGCCAGAAGCGGGAGGAGTCTGGTGTGAGGACTTCATCTCCTAAAACGAGAGTTTCTCCGAGGAAGCCGAATTCAAATTTTGTGTCGGCCAGGAGGATGCCTTTGGTGGCCGCATAGGCTGAGGCCTTTGTATAGATGGCGAGAGTGCGACGGCGGAGCTCGGTTGCGAGGCCGGATCCGATTTGGGAGACGACGGTTTCAAAGCTGATGTTCTCGTCGTGGCCAGATTGGGCTTTGGTGGCAGGGGTGAAGATGGGTTCTGGCAGGATGCTTCCATCCTGGAGGCCGGCAGGCAGCTCGATTCCGCAGACGGCGCCGGTGGCGCGATAGTCTTTCCAGCCTGAGCCGCAAAGATAGCCTCGGGCAACACACTCGACGTCTACCATGCGTGCGCGATGAACGAGCATCGAACGGCCTTCGAGCTGGTCTGCGTAGGCGCGAAGATTCGCTGGGTATTCGCGGATGTCGGCAGTGATGAGGTGGTTGGGAGTAAGGTCAGAGAGGAAGTCAAACCAGAAGAGCGAAATCTGCGTGAGGACACGGCCTTTGTCTGGAATTCCGGATGCGAGAATGTAGTCAAACGCGGAGATGCGATCTGTTGCAACAAAGAGCAAAATGTTCGCGTCTACCACGTATACGTCGCGGACTTTTCCGCGGGCGTGGAGAGGGATTCCGGGAAGATTTGTTTCGAGGATGACTTGAGGCAAGCTTTGGGTTCCTAGGTTGTCGATTTCACTATTGTCCTTCAATGAGGAGTTTGTTTTGAAGCTAAAAATTGCAATCGTTTCGATTGTACTTGCGAGCACCAGTCTTTTCGGTGCTCTGACAGAGGCGCAGCGGGTGCAGGACTTTCAGTCTCTTGCCGGGCTTTACGCCAAGAGCTATGGGCCGGCTAACTGGAAGATCTTGGCATTGGGGGTGAATCCCTTTGAGACGGCACCCTGGTTGAAAAGAGTGCGTGCGGCCAAGAGCGATCTTGAGCATGCGCAGATTTTGATCGAGTATGGTGCAAGTCTGCAGGATACGCACACCGTGGTGACGATGCGATCTAATTTCCTTGCTGATCTCGGCTTCTACTGCGATCTTTATGACAACAAGGTGATGATCGACAGCGTAGATCGCTTTTTATTGCCAACGCGTAACTATCCTTTTGTTGTTGGCGATGAGTTTGTGAGTCTGGACGGGAAGCCCGCGATTGAGGTGGCGAGAGATTTGCAGAAGCTAGTTGGGTGGGGGAACCCGCGAGCGATTCTGCGCTATGCGATTCAGAACATCACGTTTCGATTCCAGGCGGATCATCCATTTGCGGTGGATCTGCCGGCGCAAAGTACCGTGGTGATTCGCCGGCAAAGTGGGGATCTTGAGACCTACAAATTGAAATGGGACAAATCAGGATACGAGGTTCGGAACCTGGGCTATGCAGCGAATACGAGCGCGCTAGCCAGTGATTTGCAGGTGGGAGGTGTAGAGGATGCCGGTGAGGTGGAGGCGGGTGACCGGCCTGCGTGGCATCAACTGTTCTACACTTCCCGACAGTCGAAAGTGGCTTCCCGCCGGGTTCGTCCGGCGCGCCGTTTGCTTGAGATTGAAGATGGATCGAAAGCGCCCCTTGAGGCGGTGCGAGGCTATGGCAGCCGTACTCCGATCTGGACACTGCCTGCGGGCTTTGTTACGCGCCTTGGACGTGGTGCGAATGATGTTTTCTACAGCGGCACATTTGTTTCAGAGGGGCAGCGTATCGGTTATTTGAGAATCCGTGACTTCGGATTTTCAACGAATGCGCAACTGAATCAGTTGGCTGGCGAGATTGTCTATTTCAATAACAACACGGATGGTTTAGTGATCGATGTGATGCGAAATCCTGGTGGTTTTGTTTGCAGTTCCGTGAATACGGCAAGTATGCTGGTGCCTCGCGAGTTTACGCAGATTGGATTTTCTGTGCGGCCCACTTTGTCGTCGATTGTGTATTATGATGCGGCGCTGGTAGAGGCTGAGCTTTTTGGTGATCCTCAATACATCATCGACACTTTGAAGTTTCAGAGGGATCTACTGTTAGGAGCCTTCAATGATGGGAGGGGCATGACAGGATCGATTCCGTCATGTGGCTTTGATTTACCATTGCCAAGCCAGGCGTTTGCTTATCAAAAGCCGATGATCACCCTTGTGGATGACTTTTCCACATCTGCTGCAGATCATTTCCCGGCAATGCTGCAGGACAACAAGCGCGGCAAGATAGTGGGGATGCGGACGAATGGAGCAGGTGGGAGTGTCATCTCAACGGTGGCTGGCCCATGGGCTGAACTCGAGACAGGATTGACTGAATCCCTGATGATTCGACTTGAGGAGCGCAGCTATCCTGGTTTCCCGCAATCACCTTTTATCGAGAATGTAGGCGTTCGGCCGGACATCGAGCTGGACTATATGACTGTGGAGAATCTGAGGAATGGTGGACGCCCCTTTGTAGAGGCGTTCACCAAAATTATTGTCGAGGAGATCAGGGCGTCAAAGCCTTAACCCTTGCTGACTTTGTCCCAGGTGACTTCTTTGCCCGTGTAGATGGCTTCACGGGCCATGATGGCGGCCATAGTGGATTCTGCACCCCAGAGGGCAGCGTTCTCAAGCTTGCCTGTGCGAGAGCCTTCCACGAACTGGTAAACGGCATCGATTGTGATGTCGTAATTGGTGGGCCATTCTTCGGCTTCTTTAGCGCCCTTGCGCCAAACAGAGATGCCTTTGCGCGAGGTGCGGACGGTGCCGCCATCGCACATGAAGGTTTCGCTGACATCCTGGTAGGCTTGTCCGGCACCAAGCTGGTTGGCCGAGAAGCTGGCGACGAGGCCGTCGGCGTACTGGAAGGTAACGGAGAGGGTGTCGAGGATGTCGCCTTCTTTACGAAGAGCGCGCGAGCCGTAGCCAGTAGCCTTGACAGGATTGCGATCTGTAAACCAGTGGAGGACGTCGATGTTGTGGCAATCCTGCTCAGTGATCATGTCGCCGGACATGTCTTTGTAGAAATACCAGTTGCGGATTTTTTCTTCCTGACCGGTGTAATTGGGTTTGTAGGCGGGGCCTGTGCCGAGCCAGGCGGCGCGGATCATGCGGATCTTGCCAATCTCGCCTGAATTGACCAGGGCGTGGGCGCGGCGGTAGTCGGTGCCGTAGCGCTGCTGAAAGCCCATGGAGATGCGTTTGGTTGGGTCAGCGGCACGAGCGGCCTTGAGTACTCGCATGCAGCCCTTGGGGTCGATTGCGGCGGCTTTCTCCATGTAGATGTGCTTGCGAGCTTTTGTTGCCAGCTCAAAATGTTCCGGGTGATAGACGATGGGTGTGGCAATCAAGACTGCGTCTACATCTGAGGCGAGCAGTTCATTGATGTCCTTGAATTCCTGAACACCCGAATATTTGCCTCTGCCGGCAGCGAGGCGATCATCGTAGATGTCGCAGATCTTGGTGACTTTGGCAAACTCGTTCTTGGCGAAGATGCCGCTGACGTACATGCCGCGATTGCCGCAGCCAACCAGACCTATAGTTAGCGCTGAAT
This sequence comes from Bryobacter sp., assembly GCA_046590555.1. GTDB lineage: Bacteria > Acidobacteriota > Terriglobia > Bryobacterales > Bryobacteraceae > Bryobacter. Next base: position 7,391 of record JBKJUN010000461.1, read on the forward strand.
TGGCTTGGGAGCCGCGAACGGATTGCGGAGAAACGATCGAAAACGCCGCCGCTGAAGTGGCGAGGAAGTTCCTTCTTGCTGTTTGGTTTTGCATGATTTGCTTTGATTCTATACGATCCCCGGTCTGCAGCGGGTATAGTTAAAAGGTTGCCATGAAGCTCTCAATACTGATCCCTGTCTACAACGAAAGAGCTGTTGTGAAAAAGAGCCTTGCTATGGTGCTTGCTGCCCCTTTGCCAGAAAATCTGGAGCGAGAACTCGTGATTGTCGACGATTGCTCGAATGATGGGACCTCAGAGATACTCGCGAGGTTTGCTGCATCACACCCGGAAATTCGACTCTTTCGTCATGATGTGAACCAAGGAAAAGGCGCTGCGGTTCGATTTGCTATTGAGAAAGCTGAGGGAGATTTTTGCCTGATTCAAGACGCGGATCTTGAGTATGATCCTAGCGAATATCCAGTCCTGATGGCCCCTCTGCTTTCTGGCCGTGCCGATGCTGTTTTCGGAAGCCGTTATCTTTCTGGTGAGCAGAGGCGTGTGCTGCCTTTTTGGCACTCGATGATCAATCTATTTCTTACGCTAACTTCGAACATGTTCTCGAACCTGCATCTGACTGACATGGAGACTTGTTACAAAGTCTTTCGCACGGATCTTTTGAAGAGTATTCCGGTTCGGTCCGATCGATTTGGCTTTGAGCCTGAAATCACGATGAAGTGTGCCAAGCGGAAGCTTCGGATTTATGAAGTTCCGATTAGCTACCACGGCCGCACTTATGAAGAGGGCAAGAAAATTGGCTGGAAGGACGGCGTTAAGGCGCTCGGCGTGGTCCTGTATTTTTGGGTGGTCGATGACCTTTACAAAGAGAGCTACGGCAGAAACTACCTAAATACGTTGACTGGAACGCCGGCATATCTCAATTGGCTGGTTTCAATTGTGCGACCAAATTTGGGCGACCGAGTGATTGAACTTGGGGCCGGGCTGGGGAGTTTGAGCGGGATGCTGATGGGCAAGAGGTTGCGCTATGTTGCTGGTGAAACGGATCCGCTGCATCTGCACTCACTGCAGAACCGGTTCCTGCGAACTCCCAATGTTGAAGTGTGCGAGCTGAGTGCCGACGACCCGAGTGGATTTGCGGCCCTCAAGGGCGAATTCGATACGGCTTTGCTTCTCAAGACTTTGGAATACAGCAAAAATCCTGATCAGAGCCTGAGGCTGATGGGGGAATGTCTGACTGCCAACGGGCGTCTGATTATTTCAGTCCCGCAAGGGGCACACATGAACTCATTGGACCGTGGGATGGGTTATTTGCAGAGATTCACAAAGCCGAATCTGATTTTATTGCTCGAGAAAAATGGCTTTGCTATCGAATCGACACGAGAGCTCAACAAGGTTGGCAGGATTGCCTGGGGGATCTTTGGTGGCTTGTTTGGTAACGAAAAAATCAACAAATTCAGTCTCAAGCTATTCGACAAGACTGTCTGGTTCACCAAACTGCTTGAACCTGTACTGCCTTGGGCAGGCTTGAATTTGATTGTGATTGCGCGGAAAAAGTAGATGTCGTTTCGGCATGCGATTTGCAACGAAGCCTTTGACAAGTGGGACTTTGCGGAGTCTTGCAGAGTTATGAAGCGGCTTGGCTATCAAGGGATCGAAATTGCACCATTCACACTGGCGGAGGACCCCGTCGATCTGACCATTGAGCGCAGACGGGAAGTGAAGGACATTATAGTGTCAGAGGGCCTTCGTTTCGTGGGTTTGCACTGGCTTATGGTGAGCCCCAAAGGGTTGCACGTAACAACTTCGGACGAAACATTGCGAGCCAGAAGCTGGCAGCATATTCGCAATCTGATTGACCTGTGTGCAGACCTTGGGCCGGACGGCGTGATGGTGTTTGGCAGCCCGAAACAGAGGGGTTCAGTTGACGGATTAACTATCGCCGAGGCAACGAAGAATTATGTGGATGGGTTGGCCAGTGTGGCCGTTCAAGCCGAAGAACGGGGCGTCAAGCTGCTAATTGAGGCATTGCCTGTCGAGCAGACTGATGTTGTGCTGACACTGGATGAAGCGGTGATGCATGTGAAGTCGATCGGTAGCCCGGCAATCGCTACGATGTTTGACACGCACAACGCTGTGGACGAAGTGGAGCCGCACGCAGATCTTGTAGAAAAGCATTTCGAGTGGATTCGCCATGTGCATGTGAATGAGATCGACGGCCGACATCCTGGAACAGGCAACTACGACTTTGTTTCAGTGTTTCGCAAACTGCATCAACTGAATTATCAGGGGTGGATTTCGATGGAAGCTTTTGACTTCACTCCCGGGGCTGAAGTGCTTGCTTCAGAGAGCATTCAATATCTAAACCGACGTATCGAGGAGACTTTGGCCTTATGAGAGCAGTAGTGACTGGTGGGGCTGGATTTATAGGTTCGGCATTGATTCGTCATCTGTTGGCTGCGGGTGTAGATTCGGTTGTTGCTTTCGATAATCTGAATAGCGGCCATGCCAAGAATCTAGAGGGTCTTGGGGATAGGGTGCAGCTAGTCCAAGGCGATATTAGAGATTATGATGCGGTTGCTGCTGCATTTGCGGGAGCAGACTTTGTTTTCCATTTAGCGGCTATTCCTAGTGTGCCTCGCAGTATCAAGGAACCCATTCCTTCGCACGATGTAAACATCAATGGATCGTTCAACGTCTTTCGCGCTGCGCAAGATTGTGGCGTGAAGCGGGTGGTTTACGCGGCATCCAGCTCCGCCTATGGCGATACCGATGTGTTGCCCAAGGTGGAAACGATGCAGGCGAATCCACGGAGCCCGTATGCTGCCCAGAAGCTGATGGGCGAATATTATGCGAGCGTTTTCTCATCCTGTTTTGGGCTTGAGACCGTGTCACTGAGATTCTTCAATGTTTTTGGCCCCAGGCAGGATCCCGGCAGTGCTTATAGCGGCGTACTCAGTTTGTTTATGAAGTCCCTGATTACTCACCAGGCTCCGGCTATTTTCGGCGACGGCGGCCAGAGCCGGGATTTCACGTACGTTGAAGATGTGGCGGCGTTGGTTTGGAAAGCGGCCTTGGCAAAGGGCGTTAGTGGGAAGGTTTTTAATGCCGGCAATGGCAACCGCTACACGTTGAATCAAACGTGGGACCTATTACAGAAAATCACCGGGGTGAAGCTTGAAGCCGAGTATGGACCAGCCCGCGAAGGCGATGTGCGCGATTCTCAGGCCGATACGACTTTGGCCAGGCTTGAACTCGGACACGACCCGCAATTTACCTTCGAAGAGGGGCTTCGTCGAACTTTTGACTGGTATCGGCAGAGTCTGGCTTAAGTACAACTACTCCTAGAGGTGGGAGGGTCAGTGAGAATCGCTGGGGAACGAAATGCGAAGCGATTGGTTCGGTATGGATTATTCCGGTGGTCACGATTCCGCTGCCTCCGTATACTGACGAATCCGTATTCAGGATTTCAGTCCACTGGCCTCCGATTGGAGCGCCCAAGTGGTAGTTATAGCGAACGACTGGTGTGAAATTGCAAACAAAGACCAGCAATTCTTTCTTCGCGGTTGAGTAGCGAATGAAGGCAATGATGGAATTCTCTGTGTCGTTGAAGTCGATCCAGGAGAAGCCTTCAAAGCTGGAGTCCACCTCATACATTGGCGCTTCAGCCGATAGAAGATGATTGAGATCTCGCACCAGATTCTGGAGGCCCTTGTGAAGACCAAACTGGAGTAGTTCCCATCGCAATGGCCTCAGCTCTGACCACTCTTCATATTGTCCAATCTCCTGGCCCATGAAGAGTAGTTTTTTGCCTGGATGACCATACATGTAGCCGAGAAAGGCACGCACGTTTGCGAATCGTTGCCATTCATCGCCTGGCATCTTTCCAATCAAACTCGACTTGCCGTGCACTACTTCGTCATGGCTGATGGGCAACAGATAGTTTTCGTTGAACGAGTAAAAGAGGCTGAAGGTAATGTTCTGGTGATGGTATCGACGGAAGAAGGGGTCGAATTTGAAATACCGGAACATGTCATGCATCCAGCCCATATTCCATTTCAGAGTGAAGCCAAGGCCACCGAGGAAGACCGGCCGGGTGACACCGGGGAAGTCAGTTGATTCTTCTGCCGCCGTGAAGGCACCGGCGACAGAGTGGCAGAGTTCATTGAAGCGCTGAAGGAAGGCGATGGCCTCGAGGTTTTCTCGCCCGCCATGTTTGTTGCGCACCCACTCCTTGTTCTCGCGAGAGTAATCGAGATAGAGCATGGAGGCGACTGCGTCAACACGAAGGCCGTCGATGTGGAATTCCTTCAGCCAGAGCATGGCGCTGGAAAGCAGGAAGCTCTTAATTTCGTTGCGACCGAAGTTGAAGATGAGCGTTCCCCAGTCGAGTTGCTCGCCTTGGCGCGGGTCTTCGTGTTCGTAAAGACGAGTACCGTCGAAGAGCGCCAGCCCGTGAGCGTCCTTCGGAAAGTGTGCAGGTACCCAATCGAGGATCACACCTATGCCGGCCTGATGGCAGGAGTCGATGAAAAATTTGAAGTCGTCGGGATTGCCGAAGCGCGAAGTGGGCGCAAAGTAGCCTGTTACCTGATAGCCCCAGGAGCCGGAGAATGGATGCTCCGTCGTTGGCATCAGTTCGATGTGTGTGTAGCCGAGATCCTTCACATAGGCGACAAGCCGCACTGCGAGTTCCCGATAGCTGAGCGGTTTGTTGTGGGCACCATGTACCCAACTCTCGAGGTGCACCTCGTAGATTGAGAGAGGTTCTTTGAGGATGTCTCCTTTGGCGCGGCGATCCAGCCAGGCCTGATCCTGCCACTCATAGCCTTGTGACTCCCAAACGATCGAGGCATTACGTGGCGCTACTTCGGCGAAGGAAGCAAAGGGATCGGACTTCATCTGCTGGTAGAGATTGAGTCGGGAACGCACAAAGTATTTGTAAACCTCGCCACCCTTGAGCCCTGGGACAAATAGCTCCCAGACTCCGCCTTCGCGAGGACACATAGGATGGCTGTTTTTGTCCCAATGATTGAAGACTCCGCAGACCTGAACGGATTCAGCATTTGGTGCCCAGACAGAGAAGCGAACCCCTCGTATTCCGTCTATTTCAATAACATGGGCACCGAAGGTTCGGAAGGCTTCGTAGTTGGTGCCTTCAAGGTAAAGATGAAGGTCGTAGCTTGAGAGGAGGGTATGAAAGCGGTAGGGGTCTTCGATTTCGAATTCGGTGCCCTGCCAAGTTAGAAGACGAATCCGGTAGGCTTGAATGGTGCCTTTGAGAACGGTGCAGAAGAAACCGGCCGAATCTTCGCGCGATAGTGGGTAAATCTTAGCCCCGACTACCACAGATGCAGTTTGAGCATGGGGCAGAAATACGCGGACTTCCCATTCATCGGCCTTGAACTGGTGAGGGCCGAGAACCTTGAGAGGATCGCCGTGGTAGCCATTAACGATCGCGTGAATCTCGCCTGGGAGCATCATAGGTATTATGGCAAGTTCTAGGCGCTACGCCGAATTGCATTTGCATTTAGAGGGTTGCATCGACGAGGAGATCCTGCGAGAGATTGCGCCGGACCTCGATTCAAGCCTCGTTGCCGGCCGGCTGCGATTCGAAAGTTTCCCTGGTTTTCTCGATAGCTTTAAGTTTGCGGTGATGCAATTTCGGGAGCCTGAACATTTTCGGTTGTTGGCTCGAAGAGCCTTTGCCCGTGCTGCTTCTCAAGGCGTCGTTTATGCCGAAGTCATCCATTCGGCTGGGGTCTGTCTTAAGCGCGGCCTCGATGCGAAGGCGATCGCCGAAGCTCTTATTGATGAGGGCAGGAAGGCTCCACTTGAAATCCGCTGGATCTTTGACGCGGTAAGGCAGTTTGGGGAAGAACACATATACGAAACGGCGCGGTTTGCTGCTGGGTTCCAGGGGACGGATGTCGTTGGCTTTGGCGTGGGAGGCGATGAGGCGGGCAGCCCGGCGGCTGCACTCAAGCGAGGATTCCAGTTGCCCAAAGAACAGGGGCTAAAATTGACTCCGCATGCAGGCGAAACAACGAACTCACAAAATGTATTGGAAGTATTGAGGCTTGGGGCGGATCGGATTGGCCACGGGATCCGATCCGTTGATGACCCTCAGCTTCTTGCCGAATTGGTGCAACGCCAGATTCCACTGGAGATATCTCTGACTTCCAATGTGATGACTGGAGCAGTAAAATCCTATGAATCGCATCCGGTTCGGATGCTGCATGATGCTGGAGTGCCCATCATCTTGAATACGGATGATCCCGGCTTCTTTGATACGACAATGGATCGTGAATTTGCGCATGCTGAAAGGCTAGGCTTCACTACCCTTGAACTCGATCAGATCAGACTTAACGGATTTCGCTTTGCTTTTTGCCCGACACCACTTGCTTGATTTGGCGGATGTCGCCCGCTGAGAGTGCGGAGAATTTTCTGATGTCTTCGAAGTTGGAGAGTTTGGCTCGGAAGCGCTGGAAGTAGGCGACGAAATCGCCCCCGAACTCGAAAGAATACATGATATCGGCGTAATCCCTGGTGTGGACAGGGCCG
>JBKJUN010000908.1:0-10858 GCA_046590555.1 Bryobacter sp.
TAAGGAAAATATGAGCCGCCTTTTCGTCCTCACCCTCCTCGCCGTCACAACACTATCTGCAAAGAAAACGATCACCCACGAATCGATGTGGCTCCTCCCCCGGGTTGGCGCGCCAAGCCCCTCGCCGGATGGCAAGTGGGTTGTCTTTTCGGTCACTCAGCCCGCCTACGATGCCAAGGATCAATCCTCAGATCTCTGGCTCGTTCCTGGAGATGGCAACACACCCCCTCGACAGCTCACTCACTCCAAGACTTCAGAATCCAGCCCCACCTGGTCTCCCGACGGCAAGCGCATCGCCTTCACTACGACTCGCGACGGCGACAACGACGCGCAGATCTACGTTCTCGATCTCTCAAGCGGCGGCGAAGCCCAACGCTACACCACCCAGCAAGGCGGCGCATCAGACCCTCGATGGTCCCCTGACGGCAAGCGCCTCCTCTTCACCGCCATGGTTCAACCCGAAAGCACCGCCCGCAAGTCCAACGCCCGCGTCTACGAATCCTTCCCCATCCGCTACTGGGATCACTGGATCGATCAAAAGCACGCCCACATCTTCGTCATGGAAGACGCCCCCGGCTCGATGCCCAAAGACATCCTCGCTGGCAGCAAATGGTCCACCACTCCAGGCATGGCCGCCCCCCTCGCTACCTATGGCGAAGACCTCAGCGCCGCTTGGACGCCAGACTCGAAATCAATCGTCTTCCAGTCCGACATCAATCGCAACGAAGCCGCCTTCGCCACAGTAAAAACCAAAATCTTCCTCGTCTCAGCCAGCGGCGGCGAGCCCCAACCCTTAAGCGCCGGTACCTATTCTTACGGCAGCCCCAAGTTCCGCCCTGACGGCAAAGCCCTCTACGTGACCGAGAGCCGCGAAGGTGTCAACAACGCCACCTACAGCATCAACCGCCTGGCCAGAATACCCTGGCCCGAAGGCGGTGTCCCGCAAACCTTGACTGAATCGATCAACCACTCCGTCGACGCATTCGTCTTCACCCAAGACTCAAAGTCGATCTTTTTCGCCTCTGACGCCGCCGGCCTCGGCAAGCTCTTCCGCATCTCAGCCGAAGGAAGCAACTTTAACGAACACCCACAGCGTACCGGCAGCTTCTCTAACATTGCGATCGGCGGCAATGCCCTCTTCGCCAATTTCGATAGCGCTACCCACCCTGCTGAAATCCACGCGCTCGACACGGCCAAAGCCACTTCGAAAATCCTCACCCACTTCACCGATCCAGCCATCGCAGACCTCGATCTCTCCGCCCCCAAACACTTCTACTTCACCTCGAAAAAAGGCCGCATCATCCACAATCTGTTAATCACCCCGCCCAACTTCGACGAGACCAAAAAGTACCCACTCCTGGTTCTGATCCACGGTGGCCCGCACGGCATGTGGAAAGATCAATTCTTTTTGCGCTGGAATTACCACCTCATCGCATCCCCCGGCTACGTGCTGCTTCTTACCAATTACACAGGCTCTACAGGCTTCGGTGAAAAATTCGCCCAAAACATCCAGGGCGACCCGCTAGCCACCCCGGGCGACGAACTCAACGAAGCCGCCGACGAAGCCCTCCGTCTTTTCAGATACATCGATCCCGCACGACAAGCCGCTGGCGGTGCCAGCTATGGCGGCCATCTGGCCAACTGGCTCCAAGCCACCACTACTCGCTACAAATGCCTCATCTCCCATGCAGGGCTAATCAACCTCGAATCGCAATGGGGCACCAGCGACGTGATCTATTCGCGCGAGCTCAGTAACGGTGGCCCGGTCTGGATACAGGGAGAAACCTGGCGCAAGCAGAACCCCATCCGCTATGCTGCCAACTTTAAAACCCCAACCCTGGTTACGGTAGGCGAACGCGACTTCCGCGTCCCCATGAACAACTCGCTCGAATACTGGTCTGTCCTCCAGCGCCTTCGCATCCCTTCGAAGCTAATCGTCTTTCCAGATGCCAACCACTGGATTCTGAAAGCCGAAGATTCACGATTTTTCTACCAGGAGGCGCTCGGATGGCTCAACCGCTGGTTGAACTAAGGCATTATCCAACCATTTTCTAGGCTAAAGACCTAAGCTTGAACAGCCGATCCTCCTAAGAGCGAAATGAATATTCTCGTTACAGGTGGAGCGGGCTACATTGGCTCTCATGTGGCAAAAGCTCTTTTTCGGGTGGGCCACAACCCTGTTGTTTACGACAATTTATCGCGAGGCAACCGATGGGCCGTTCAGTGGGGGCCGCTTGAGTATGGCGACCTGTTGGACGAATCACGCCTTGACCAAGTCTTTTCCAAAAATCAATTTGACGCGGTCATTCATCTGGCTGCTCTGGCCTACGTTGGAGAATCCATGTCCGATGCCGGTCACTATTTTCATAACAACGTGCAAGGTAGTCTCTGCCTGCTACGCGCCATGCAGCGCGCCTCGGTCAAGAAGATTGTTTTTTCTTCCACTTGCGCAGTTTACGGAATGCCTTCATCGATTCCGATCACAGAAGATACGCCGACATTTCCTTGTAACCCTTACGGAGAATCCAAGCGCATCGTAGAACAACTCCTCCAATGGTTTGGTTTATGTCACGACTTCCAGTGGGTGGCGCTTCGTTATTTCAACGCGGCTGGCTGCGATCCCGACGGGCAAATTGGCGAGCTTCATGATCCAGAGCCACACCTCATCCCCTCCCTTTTACAGGCTCTCCTCACTCCAGGCAGAAGCTGCCCCGTTTTTGGCACCGACTACCCCACTCCGGATGGCACCTGCATTCGAGACTACATCCACGTTTCAGATCTGGCTCAGGCCCATCTGCTCTCGCTCAATCACTTAAATCGTCAGGGCTTTAGCGGGCCAATAAATCTCGGTACCGGCCAAGGCTACTCTGTTTCTCAGATCATAGCCGCCATTGAGCATCACACAGGCTTAGTCGTTCCTGTTGTCTTCAAGCCTCGCCGTCCGGGTGATCCCCCTCAACTTGTCGCTTCAGCGCAACGTGGCAAAGAGATTCTCAATTGGGCCCCTTCCCACTCTTCTCTCGATCAAATTATCAGCACCGCCTGGGCTTGGTCCCAGAAAGTTACTTCTCCACTTTTCCAGGCTGATTTGCAGTCTTTGTCTCAATCTCTGCTAGCAATGAACTCTAGCCTGGAGTCGAAGCCAAAACTAGAAACTGAATATTCAACCCAACCTCCAATACGCGCATTGATGCCGCAGCAATGAAATGAGACTCACTCAGACCATGACCACACCAAAACCTGAATTTGATCAATATGCTTCAAACTACAAAGGTCTGCTCAGCGAGCCCATTCGAAACATCTTTGCGTCCGATCCTACTTTCTACTCTCACCGAAAATGGCTGCTCATTCAAGATTTCTTTCGTCGTCGCAACCAATCGCTTTCCGGGCTAAGCTGGCTGGATGTTGGTTGTGGCGAAGGAGAACTCCTTCGAAATGGAATTCACACTTTTGCCAGACTAGCCGGTTGTGATCCGTCACAAGGAATGCTCTCTGCGATAGAGGACGTAAATGTCAGGGCTCAAACCGATCCTGAAAAACTACCCTTTGAAGACGCAACTTTCGATTTCGTTACCGCTGTTTGTGTTTTTCATCATGTAGTGCCCAACTCGAGACAAGCCTTGTTGGCTGAGATGAGGCGGATTCTCGCTCCAGGCGGTATCGCTTGTTTGATTGAACACAATGCCTACAATCCTGTTGTCAGAGGGATGGTTCGCCGTATCGCTGTAGATGCTAATGCGATCCTCCTTAAGCCATCAGAAACCAGGAGCCGTTTTCGACAGGCTGGTTTCCAGCCGATTGCCACTGAATTTTTCCTGTATCTGCCTGAATTCGTTTTCAAGCTAGTAGGTGCCGCTGAATCACTTGGTAGGCATTTGCCTCTAGGCGGACAATATGCTTCTTTTGCCCGAAAATCAGAAGGAAAGGTGTAGCGTCAATTGATCTCGATTGTGGTTCCAGCATTCAATGAAGAAGACGGCATACGGGAACTCTATTCACGCATCACCGCCGCTGCACCTTCGTGGGGAGAGCCTCATGAGCTGATCATTATCGACGACGGTAGCAAAGACAAAACCTTTTCTTTGCTCGAAGACCTGGCTCGCCAAGATTCACGACTAAAAGTCCTCCGCTTTTCCAGAAATTTTGGCCACCAGGCTGCCGTGTCTGCGGGCTTGCAACATACTTCAGGGGATGTCGTATGTGTAATGGATGCTGATCTTCAAGACCCACCGGAAGAACTTCTCCCTTTCATAGAAAAAATTCGCGACGGCTTTGATGTTGTCTACGCCATCCGCACCAAGCGCAAAGAAAACATCTTTAAGCGCATGGCTTACAAGCTCTACTACCGAATTCTCCGCCGCCTTGCTACTCTCGACATTCCCATTGACGCTGGAGACTTTTGCGTCATGCGTGGTGATGTCGTTCAGGCCATGAATCAACTGCCTGAGAGAAACAGATTTGTGCGCGGCCTCCGCACCTGGGTTGGCTTCCGTCAAACCGGGTTGCCCTATGAGCGCGATGCTCGTTTTGCCGGAGAATCCAAATACACACTCTCTCGCCTCATTCGGCTGGCCCTCGATGGAATCATTAATTTCAGCTATCGCCCGCTCCAGTTGATTACCTTCATGGGCTTGTCGGTAGCTTTGGCGGCCCTGGTCCTGGTTCTAGTGGTACTCTTCCTCTACTTCACGAACACCACAATTCTTGGCTACAACGTCCAAGAAGCCCGCGGTTGGACCTCGATCGTTTTGATTCTCCTCTTCTCCTCTGCTGTGCAGTTAGTTTCCCTCGGAATTCTTGGGGAATACATTGGTCGGCTCTACGAAGAAACCAAGCAACGGCCGATATTTCTGGTAAGGCAGCGCATCAACTTTCAAGCCACCGATTCACCGTTATAGACAACCATGCAACTCACAAATCTTTTCGATATTCCTATTGGCTATCTCGGTTTTCAGTTTCTGATTGGTGGTGTCGATGCTCGTCGCCGATGTATTAAACAGCATGTGCCCGTAAGGCGCGGCATGCGGGTTCTCGACATTGGCTGCGGGCCTGGTTATGTCGCGGGTTGGCTCGATGGGGTTTCTTATGTTGGTCTCGATACCGACCCCAACTACATTGACTACGCAAACCGAACGCATGCCGGCAAAGCTATTTTCTCTTGCGAACTGCTCACAGATGAGTATACAGACCGTCACGAACCCTTCGATTTTGTGATCATGATGGGGGTTCTTCATCACCTTGACGATGCCCAAGCTCTCGACATTCTGCGGATTATTCGAAAGGTTCTAACCCCAAAAGGCCGTTTGGTCACCCTTGACGGATTTCGTCATCCCAACATCAGCTCCGCAGCCAAGTTTTTTCTGGACAATGACCGCGGGAAATATGTTCGTACCAAAGAAGAATATGTTGATCTGTGCCGTCATCAATTTTCAAACGTAACTGCTTTTGAGCATCTAGAGTACTTTCGAATCCCTTACGCCACAATCGTTCTCGAATGCGAAGCGTGAGCGTTCCTGCTTATGCGCCAAGATCGAGTCCCCTACTTTCTCGCACTTCTGATTCTTATTCTCGCTGCCTGCAGCGCACTTCATACATCGCTCAATCAGCCGTTCTGGTTTGACGAGATTGGAACGCTCCGCCTTGCAGAGCTAGCTCCGGGCCCCCAACTTTGGCAAGCAATGATCGGCGGCTTCGAGTTTAATCCTCCTCTTGCCTATGTCGCAACTCACGCGAGTGAATCCATCCTCGGGCGCGGCCACTTCACCTCGCGCCTCCCCTTTCTCTTGGCTGGTATGGGCACGCTCTGTCTTCTCTTCATCATCCAAGCGGTCCAGAGAAACCCTTGGGCTGGCGTCTGGACTATGCTCTTCTTCATCAACACAGAAGCCTTGGCATACTTCTCAGAAGCTCGTGGCTATAGTCTCGTTATGTTTGGTGCCACCTCTGCCTGGTACTTTTGGGATTGCACTAAATCATCCAGCCCCTGGCGTTATGCTGGCATCTTCCTCTCACTTTCGATAGCGCTCCTGTCACACATGTGGGCCGTTGTCCTGATTCCCTGCTTCTTGATTGCCATCCTCTTTGACTCATACAAGTCCAAGTGGTTCGACATCAAGGCCATCCTGGCTGTCGTTGCCACTTCAGTAATCACACTCAGCTATGGCCCAGTCGTCAAGGCATCGAAGGGAGTTACCTTCGACAACATCATCTTCCACACTCCGCTTTATCAATCCATGTTCACTGTAATCGGCAAAGTCGTGCTTTGCTTCATTGTATTGTTGGTGCTTTGGGTGGTATCAGACATCCTTTTTCAAAGCCACATCAAGACCAAAATCACTGCGAATATAAATCGTCAAACCGTGCTGGCAACTTCCTTCCTGTTGGCTCCTGCCGGCATTTTTGCCATTACAGAAGTCATGAGGTCGGCCAGTATGACACGGTACGCCCTCATTGCCACGATCGGTGCCAGCATCCTCATGGGCAGCTCCTTCAATAGTCTGTTTCAACGTTCAAACAAAGTGATGCAAGTCGCTTTCCTGGCACTTCCCATCTTTCTTTTCTCTTGGCACAGTTACGCTCAGGCCAAAGAACTCAGCCAGCAATCCAACCAGCGCCCCAGTTCTCAAACCCTTCTCTCGCAAAAACAACAATCTGCTCCCATCGTCTGCGCCAATGGGCTCGATTTTCTCCCGCTTCACTTCTACGCCAAACCCGAACTTGCCAAGGACTTGCTCTTCGTTGCTGAACCTTCATTGGCCATCAAATATACGGGTTCAGACGGCATTGACTCTGCGCTCCGCTTCGGTAGTTCTTATATGCACATCAACGGGAATCTACTTGCTTTGTCCGATCTCATCTCACGAAAGACGCCGTTCTGGCTTCTGAGGTCCAAACATGAATTGGCTTGGATCGAAAAAGCCTTGGTTCATGCCGGCTTTCAAATCCAGACTTCTGCAGAGTCTCAATCTAGCTTCGTTCTCGTCCAACCACTGCAGTCTAAATCTATTCCCTAAACCCGACCACCCTGTGAAATGTCAAATAGTTCGCGTCATGTGCCCGGTGGGCTCCTCCGGTCTCATCATCAAAGGCAGTACGGGATGCCACAATCAGATCCTTCGCTTCAAACTGCCAATCCACATACTGAAACGCGTGTTTAAGCGGGTCTGGATCTTCCAGCACAGTTCGCTTTACGGTCCAATTCTTCAAGTCTGGTGAGGACATCAATACCAGCGTGTTTCGCACTGAGGCAGGGTTCTCCGCAGACAACGGATATTTCTCCAGCGCCGGGTTCGACAGCGTCCAGTACAGCTTCGTCTTCTTGTCCCATCGAATCGTAAACTTCTTCGCTCCACCTGGAAACACCACAAACTCAGTCTTGCCGTCGCGCAAGATCGCCGCAAACTCGCGGTTGGCTACCCGCAACACATTCACAAGCCGGCCGTCGGGCGCCACAATCAAATTGCCTTCCAGCCAATGATCCCCAACCGGCGCGGTCTCCTTCGGAAACTTCAGGCGCGGGCTGAATGTCCAGCTCGACGCCTGCATCAGATCGGCCTTTACGGATGCACTCACCGTTAACGCCTCAAAGAATCCCCACTTCCCCTCCGGGTGCCATTCCATCCCACGCCAGATCCGCCCCTCATGAATTGCAATCGGCACCGGGGCCGTGTGATAGCCGGTTTCAGTAGTCAGGTACGAGGCTTCGCTCCAACTCTTTCCGCAGTCCATAGACTTGCGGATTACGACTCGCCCATACTCATAGGTCGTCCCCATCAGATACAAGACTTTGCGGTGCTCAAAGAGGTTCGACCAGAATTGATCCTTCAACTCCGCAGTCCGCCTCCAGGCTTTCCCACGATCCTCAGAACGAAAAACCCGGGTGAGCGCAGAGACACTCTGCGTAGACCCGGGTCCAAAGAAATCATGTGTCGCCACATAAGCCCCATCGCGGCACCTCACAATCGAAGGCGACCCGATGTAGCGCCGGCTCGCCGCCGCTTCATGATCCACCACCACTCCAGGCGGCAAAACTCCCAGCAACAGCAAACCGGCGATTGAGATCATTGCAAGGTCGAAGCTCCCTGCACACCCATCGTGTTGTCTGCTACGTTCTTGTTCGTGTAGTTGTCGAGGTTGATCACGTAGGTCTCGGGGGAATCCAGCAGCACCGGTGAATGTGTCGCACAAATGATCCGGAACTTCTTCTGGTCGGCCAGCTCCAGCAACATCTTCAGTATGCGCCGTTGGTTGCTCACCGATAGAGCCATCTCCGGCTCATCGAGAATCAGCACGGTCCCGTCCGGCAGACTCGGAAAGTTCTCTCGGAACATTGTCAGCATCACCTGTCCGTGGCTTGCCATCTGCAAAAACTCGAGCATCTGCGGATTGTCCTGAAACAGCTCCAGTTGCATCCGCGGGTTGTGTTGCTCGGCATCAAACAGATAAGGCTTACCCAGCGCTAGCTTGCCGGTATCGAGGCGATAGATAAATCCATCCACCTGCTCGCCCTTCATCGCATAGAAGATCGAGTGCAGCAAGGTGCTCTTGCCGCTGCCGTTCTCGCCACTCAGCATGATCACCGGGTGCGACAAGTCAATGATCATCGGCATGTGAAAGTTCAAATTCACAAAAACCGGGTGCGAAAGGATTTTTAGAAACATCGGGTCAGAAGTCACTGTTTTATACTCTTTTCTCCAGAGTACCGCTCATGCGGCACTTCGTCAGGCTCAAATCCCATACGGCGCACTTCTTCGATCGCCGCAAAATACTCTCCCAGATCCTCCGCCCCACTTAAAAGCCGCTGCGCCATCTTCAAGCGTGAGTCCACATCTGGGTTCATTACCTTGGCCAGACGCAGCCTCACACTACCCTCTACTTCACTCACCAACAGCAAACAGCCGTCAGTGAGTCCCAACTTCTTGCGCAGCTTCGCCGGGATCACAACCGTGCCCCGCTTACCCATTTGAAGAAATTCTTCACTCATACCATCAGAATATCTGAAATTCAGAAGATCAAAGCGCTACAACAAGACCAATTCGCTCTAAAAGAGCATTTTGTGTCGCATCACGGCCCATAAAACTACGGTATAGGTCTCTCGGCTCCTCGCTGTTGCCCTTGGCCAGGATTTTTTCGCGGTACTCCCGCCCAACAACTCCATTGAGCACACCCTCTTCTTTGAATCGCGAGAAGGCGTCGGCATCGAGCACTTCCGCCCACTTGTAGCTGTAATAGCCGGCCGCATAACCAACAGGGCCTGAGAAGAGATGAGTAAAGCCCAGAATCATTCCATACTTCTCAGGCAAGGTGATCGGAGTAAAGCGCTGCAAGACCCCATTTGCCATCGCCACCAAGTCCATTTCCACATTCGGAACAAACTCGGTATGCAGCACCAGATCTACTGTTGCAAAACCCAGTTGCCTCATTTGTCCTGAAGCCGCCCGGTAGGTGCGCGCCCGCTTCATCTTCTGGAAGAGCACTTCTGGGATCGCCTCACCAGTCTCGTGATGACGCGCGAAGAAATCTAACGACTCCCTCTCCCAGCACCAGTTCTCCATAATCTGGCTCGGCAATTCCACAAAGTCCCAAGGCACATTGGTGCCGCTTAGGCTGCGCAACGGCACTTCACTCAGGCAATGGTGCAATAAATGGCCAAACTCGTGAAAGATCGTTTCTACCTCGCGATGAGTGAGCAGAGCTGGCTGATCGGGCATTGGCGGGGTCATATTGCCACAAATTACTCCCAGATGGGGGGCAAAACTTCCGTCTGCCTGCGGCCCGCCGGTGCGAAGGGCTTCCATCCAGGCTCCACCGCGTTTGGACTCGCGCGGGAACCAATCTGCGTAGAACGCTCCCACCATCCGGCCGTCTGAATAAATCTCGTTGTAGCGGACGCCCGGCTCGTAAACCCTGGCGTCTGGAATGTGTTTGACCTCAATCCCAAAAAGCTTCTCGCAAAGCTCAAACATTCCGGCAACGACACGATCCACCGAAAAATAGGGTCGCAACGCCTCTTCATCAAATTCATAGAGCGCTTGTCGCTGCTTCTCGGCGTAGTAGCCTACATCCCAGGGTTCCAACTTTTGACCGCTGAAGGCCTCGAGCGCTTCATGTTCTTCGACAAACCTGTCACGGGTCGCCTTTTCCAGCTCATATACAAACTCGCGAGCAATTGCCCCCCGTTGCGCCATCCTGTCGGCCAATACGAAATCGGCAAAGGTGAAGTATCCCAGCAGAAGAGCTTTCTCCCGCCGCAGGGTCAGCACCTGCCGCATGAGATCTCGATTATCGTAAGCGCCCTCAGTCGCCCGCTCGTTGTAGCCTTCCCAGAGCTGCCGCCGAATTGAGGCGTCATCAAGGTAGGTCAAAACCGTCACAAAACTTGGTGCTTGCAGAGTAAACCTGTACCCCGCTTTACCCTTTGCCTCTGCACCCGCTCTGGCAGCCGCCTTTGCGTTCTCTGGCAGGCCTGCCAGACGTGCTTCATCCTCGACAATCAACTCAAACGCATTTGTCGCATCTAACACATTCTGCGAGAACTTGGTGCACAGGCCCTGTAATTCCACGTCGATCTCCAGCAGCCGTGCCTTGAGGTCTGGATCGAGTTCTGCACCATGCCGGCGGAACGAGTCAACCTGTTTGGTAAGAAACCGCTTTTCAAGCCGGTTCAAGCCATCTTCACTAACACCCTGTATTGCACTCCATAGTTTTGCATTCAGAGGGATTGAAGCATAGAATCCGCTCACTTCCGGGTCAATCGTCTGCACTGCCTCGCGCAACTCCGGCGAGTTCGAGACACACTCCATGTGTCGCACAACAGCCATCGCATTCTCGAGGTTCACGGTGGATTCGTCCAGTGCGG
>JBKJUN010000875.1:0-5350 GCA_046590555.1 Bryobacter sp.
TGAACAACAGCAATTGTGGTGCCGGCCAGCGATAGCGCACCGAGCCGCCACAACACTTGTGATGCAGGAAGCCCTTGTCGCTTCAATTGGTGGTGAATGTGAAAGCTGTCGGGGGAAAATATTGGCTGTCCACGAAGAAGACGCCGCGAAGAACTGAGGACCACTTCCATCAATGGAAGGGTCAGGATGAGGACAGCAGCGGTGAGACCTTCTCCAGCGGGAAATCTGCGCGCCAGAGCGGCTCCCCCACAACCGATTAGAAATCCAAGGGTGAGGCTTCCTGTGTCGCCGAGAAATAGTTTGGCAGGGGGCCAGTTAGCTCGCAGGAATGGCAGAATTGCGCCGAGTAATGGAGTGAAGACAAGCGCGAGCGAGTAGTAGTCGAGGGTGAGAGCGACGGTAATCAGGCCAAGGCAGGAGACTACGCCGAGCGTGCCGGCGAGGCCATCGGTTCCATCTGTAAGATTAAAGGCGTTCGAGCAAAGAATTAGCCAGAATGCAGTCGCGGCAAAGGCAAGCCACTCGAAGCCAGGTGGGGAATCAAAGAGGCGAATGCCCGCCGAATAGGCGAACCCTGAAGCTACAAACTGGCCTGTGAGCTTGTACTTGGGACGAAGTTCGAACCAGTCGTCGAAAAACCCGGTGGCGAAGACCATTCCGATGGCAGGAAGCAGCCGAAGGAGGAAGTCACCGTATCGATCGAAAACGTAGTTGCCGCCTGCAGGAAGTTGGGTAAAGATGGCGACTGCGATCAAATAAGAGCTGATTACGGCAAGTCCGCCGGATCTTGGGACAGCGACTGAATGCATCTTGCGACCTTCGGGGTGGTCGAGTTTGCCGAGCTTCAGGAAGATCCAACGAGTCAACGGCACGAGAAGCAGACTGAGCGTAAGCGAAATCCAGAATACAGCGAAGAGCGATTTCACCTTTCGCTCGTTTCCGGTTGGCTTCGCATCTGGAATGCTGCGCAGACGAAGAGCCACCAAATGGAATTGACTCGGACTTCTTTAAAGACAAAGAGGTCGAACCCGAGTGAAAGTAGTGACACTACCAAAGCAAGAGAAAAGACATGCCAACCAGTGCCAGCGAAGGCAACGAAGGGAAGCCGGCACGTTCGGACAATCAGGAAGGCGAGCCAAGCCAGACCAGCGAAGCCGAATTCAACGAGTAACTCAAGCAAGGTCGAGTGCGAGTGATAGAGGCTGGGGCCAAAGCCGGTGAGGACGACGTTGTCTCCAATCGCGATCAACTCGCCACGCAGGGTGTCTCGCCTGTACCAGGGCCAGATGGAACCATAGCCCTGCCCAACGAGCAAGTCAGTCAGAGATTCAGTCTCAACGATGTTCATGGACGTCTCGTGAGTTAGCCTTCGATGTACATCCTCAAACTGAGTAAGGCGCTGAGTATCTGCCTGGGAGTAGATCAAAAAGCCAATCGCGAGGCTAAAGCCGGCAAGTAACAGAGCAGTTGCTTCGGTACGTTTAAGGCTGCGCAGAAACAACGTGATCGAGCAGACATAAAGGAAGAGCAGAACCAATCCAGCCCGGCTCCCCAGGCCGAGGAAGGCGCTGAGCAGAGCAACGGTACAAAAAACGGCATAAGCTTTTCTCGATTGGCGACTGAAGAAAGATTGAAGGGCCCAGCCGATTGCCGGCAAAAGGAGGAGGTAGCCGGTGCTTGGGCCGTATAAAGGACCCCTCACGCGCTGGATGCCAAAGTCGGAGGCAAAGTTACGACTGGCCTCGCTGCGAAGCCCGAGACCCACTACACTTTCGGCAGTATAAATCAAGCTTACGCACGCAAGTACGAAGACAAGCCGGTTGAGGAAGGCTCTGGTCTGAGTTGCGTCATAGAGGGACAAAAGGCCCGCCGCCTGCAAAGGCGCAGTTGCGGCCAACAGGAGGGCGAAAGCCATCGCCAGCCGGTCTTCCAGCTCGAGGGGGCCGGCAAGCAACCGAATCAGTCCGTATGAAAAAAGACATAGAGTTGCCAAGACCAAGCCACCGTAGTTGCGAGCGCGTCGACGTAAGAGCAATTGCACAAGGGCAGCGCACCCGTAAGCGGTGGAGCTCACGATCCCGAGTAAATCTGAGAGTTTCATCGGTACGCCGAACCAGTCTTGCCGATCCACCATGGTTGCCGGAACCAGTGCCCCGAACAGGAATACGGCCCAGAAGGGTAGCTCCCAAATAAGGATCCAACTGGCGGGAAGAATGCGCGCCCCCAAGGAAGAATTCAGGGAATGGAGTTTGGAGGTGACTCGAGATGGAGTCAATACGGCGCTCATGGGGACTTCTCCAAAACAGGTTCAGGCCGCATAGCGTGTTCAGATAGCAATTTTCGATAGAGAGAAGTAATATCGCCAACCAAACGGGGTTCGTCAAAAGAACTCACGGCAAAGGCGCGAGCCGAATCGCTCATGGAAACCAACTGGCTTCTATTCGCGAGAACGGATTTGAAGACTTGAATGAAGGCCTCTGGATCAGGTGAGCAAAGTACTCCGTTGTCATGCCACCAAGCCGCTCGATCCAGCCTGCAGGAACCGGTCATGAGGTCGACATTGCCACCAGCAGGTGTGGCAAAGAAGGGGCGAGCCGAGGCCATCCCCTGGATCAAAGCAAGCGGAGTGCCCTCGCGGTGCGAGGTCAGAATCAGCAAGTGACATTTTCCGATTACATGCTCGACACGGCCTTGCCAGGGAAGGATGCGGATGTTTGGAAGTTGCCTGGTTCGAATCTCTTCTTCAAATTGGGTGCGTTCGGGACCATCGCCTGCTACGAGGAAATCGAGCGGCAGTTTGCGCCTCGCCGCCAAGTCGACGATATCGATCAGAAGAGGCAGGTTCTTAATCGGAACAAAGCGGCCCAACCAACCCACAGTGAGGCGAGGTGAGTTAAAGTCGGGCGCGGGTATTGAAAGGAAGGGCATTAGATCGAGACCCAGTGGCACGACATGGAATTTATCGGGAGATGCGACAGAGAAGCGTGTGCTGAGTTCGTTGGCCTGCTGCCGGCTTACCGTGCATAGAGCAGTCGAAAGATGAGCCAGACCCTTTTCGATCACGCCAAGGGCCTTGCTTACAAAGGAACCGAAATAGCCTTCGAGCACATGTCCGTGATAGGTATGAATCACGCATGGAATCCCGGCGAGATAGGCGGCGATCCGGCCCAGAACACCTGCTTTGGCGGTATGCGTGTGAACAATGTCTGGCCGGTAGAGCCGCATGAGTCGCCAGAGCTGAAAGAGAGCGACCAAGTCGAAAACCGGATTGGGGTTAGCGCCAAGCATAGGAATTCTCTCGACCCGATCGCCTTGATCGATCAGGTATTCCATATTCATCTCGTCGGGCGAACAATCTCCAAACACAAGAATGGAGTCAAAACCATGCTTGACCAACTGCCTGTTGAGCAGCGTGGCATGGACAGGGGGCCCGCCTCCTGCAAGCCGGGTGATGATTCGCATTACCAGTGGCCGCTCACTCACTCTTAACAAACCTCCGCAAAGTCGCTTGTCTTTTCAATTTCTTTCGGGAGTTGTGAAATGACTGCACGAAACTTGCCGTTTGCGCCACGAGGAATCTGGTCGACAATCTGAAAGTTGATTTGCATTTCTGAGCCGAGGCGACTTCTCAAATTGGATTCAAGATGGAGTCGATCCTCCATTCTGAAATCTGGCCCAGGGACACACAACACGCGGACTGCATCGGGAACCTCCTGGACAAACTGACATTCGACGACACCTTCTACGCCTTTGAGGGCGGGATCCATCCGGCCAACCCAACCACGTTGCCTGCTGAAGAGATAATCCTCGCGGCGCCCTTCAATGGATTCGATCATTGGCATGCTGCGACCACAGGGACAGCGATCAGAGTCGGCCCAGGTGGCACGATCGCCGACACGATAGCGAATCAGAGGCAAACTCTTGTTAAGCAAACCGGTAAGAACGACGTCTCCGGTTTCACCGGGGCGGCAGGGTCTGCCTTCGGGAGTGACGATTTCAGTCACTCCAAAGAGAGGGTGGGTGTGCATGCGGCGGTACCGGCATTGAAACCAGAAACTTTGCATTTCTGTTTGGCCGTACTGGTCAAAGACCTTTCCACTAAAAGCGGCTTCGATGGTGTCTCTTTGTTCTTCGAGCAATGTCTCGGCACTGGTAAGAATAGTGGGGATGCGCAGCGATCGCTTACCATTTCGCAGGGCATGTCGAGCCAAAAGATAGATGGCCGATGGATAGCCGCTCAAATAGGCTGGCTGAAATCGCGACAGAGCAGCAAGATACTTGGGAATCGTCTCTGAATTCAGATGCACGGTAGAGAGAAGCAGAGTTCTATTGGCCCAGTCATGGCGCCAGAAGCGGGACGGATTCTCACCGGTTACGATCATCTTCCCGGTGAAAGAAGCACGACGGAGGAAACGGTTCACACCAGCCTGCTCGCGATATCGCTCGACGTAGGCATATTGACGGGCGACAGCTTCGCGTCCATAAAAGAGCTGAATCGGAGAGCCGGTTGTCCCGGATGTGTTCCATTCGATCCATGATTGATGAGGCTTGCCACCAGAGAGGAAGGAGTGGGTATCAGCGCGCAGACTTGCTTTTTCGGTGATGGGCAAATCGGTGAAAGCCGACCAGTCACCAGCACGAAGATTCTCCCAGTTAGTCAGTGGAATGCGTGACCGGTAGTAGGGAACGGTGTTGGCTGCGTGAACAAGCATACGTTTGAGCCGGGCCACTTGAAGCAATTCCAGTTGAAGTGGAGAGGACATTTCGGTAGCTTTCAAAAAGGCATATTCTTCCCTGAAAGCGCCTCCATAGCGTTGCCGGTGGTAGAGAGCTCCCTGAGCAGAAACTGCAAGGTCTTGCAGCCATTCCGGGAGTTGCGAATAGAGAGAATCAAGCTGCTTCATAGACTGCTTCTTTCAAGGGAAGACCAGCGGACCAGGCAGCTGGTGGCTTAAGCAAAAGCTGGGGACCTGGCAGAGAAATTGAAGATTCGAATCTTGTAATCGCTGCCGCCGCAGGATCGAACAAGTGGGCCAAGACCGGAATCTGAGTCCAATCAAATCCCGACAAAGCAGTGGCAAAGACATCAATTTGCCCAGGGTCGGTGCCAAAGAGGAGACAGCCCATGTCACGAGGGGCAGGCCGCAACGGCCCATCACCTTCTCCGGCAACGATTGCATCCAGAAGGGTCAGAATGGGACGAGGAGAGGAGAGTTTCATCCCATTCGGACCAAGCCATCGGGCAATAAGCAGCATGTCGTGAATGGTTCGCCACAGGGTGTCATTGCCAGGCCATGCTCCTCCAAAAACCAGTGGAGAGTTTGAGCTTTGTCTGCTGGCAAGAAGCGAT
>JBKJUN010000080.1:0-2043 GCA_046590555.1 Bryobacter sp.
CACGAATCGTAACCCCTGCCCCCTCCAGCGCCACCTCCACCCGCACCCGCGCCTCCCCCACCGAATACTTCACCGCATTCTCCATCAGATTCCAGATAGCCCGCCGCAACGCCTCCCGGTCCACATCCACCATCGGCAGTGCCTCGCCAACCTCCAGTTCCACCCCGCCAAACTCCTCCACCACCTGCCCCACCAGTTCCCCCACATCCGCCCGCTCCAGCTTGTACCCCGCGTTGCCCGCCTCCATCCGCGCAAAATCAAGTAACCCTTCTACCAGCCGCTTCAGCCGCGAACTCTCCCGGCTCAACACTTCATACCCCTTCCGCCGGTGCTCCGGCGTCGGCCACCGGTCCTCGTTGAGCAACTCAGAGATCTGCGAGATCGAAGACAAAGGGCTGCGAAACTCATGCGACACCGCCGCCACAAAATCAGCCTGAAGCCGCGCCACCTCCATCTCCTTGGCCACCGCCCGCGTCACTACGAAACTCACTCCACCCAGCAACACCACCAACAATACAAACCCGCCACCCAGCAGCCACATCCTCCCGGATAACTCGCCCGCCGCATCCTCCTGCGTCGTCACAGCCACCGTCCAAGGCAATTTCGTCGCTGCGGGCGAACGCTCCACCCACAACTTCACCTTCGCCCGCCGCGGTTCTAATTCAGCCAGCGTTGCCACAAACGGAGAAGCCTCTCGCAACGCTGCGTCCAGCACCCGCGCCGGAGCCAACACCCCCTTCAACTCTCCTCCTTCAGAGTTCCACACGGCCACCACCGGCTGCCCAGCCTGTAACATCTCGCGTCCTTGCCCGCCTCTGGCCCACACCATCTCGGCCGCAGCCGCCAACGCCAACCGCTCGGCAGCCACATCCAGCTTGCCCAGCCACCGCGCAACCTGCTCCCGTTGGCTCTCCCAGGCCGGATGCGTCAATCTCCACTCCCCACTCAACAGCCGCTGTCCCATTAGTACTGCCTCGCGCTGCAACTCTGTCTTTTTTCCCAACTGCTCAAGCAACGCACAACGAGCCTCGAGCCCCACTAGTTCTCCCGGCAACCCATCCACGTCCACCTCCTTCATGTCCGCCAGTCGCGCATAGACGTCCAGGGCTTCACTCGTGCGCCGCGCCTTGCGCAGGTTCCGCCCCAAACGCGCCAGCGCGGCTGCCCGCGTTCGCACATCGGCTGTTTTCACCAATGGACGCAATACCGCTACGGCCCCCGCCGCATCATTGCGACGGAACTCCAACTCATCGCTGGCCGTGAATACAGTCGAGCCGAGATTCGCCGCAACTTCGACCGCCGGGTAGTACAACAACCCGCTTGCCCCTCGGCTCAACAAAACCGCCTCCGGCAATTCATGCAACTCCGCCAATCGCCGAAACAGCGCCCCTGCCACGCGATCCGCGGCGGCCTCCAATTGCTCCACCCTCCGCTGCCTCGCCAGCGCCCGGTCCTGTTCCACCAGCTTCCACCCAAGCCATCCCACCGCCACCGCAAACAGTAGCGTCACCGCCAAAAACAAACCTTGCAATCGCCTTGGAGACAGCATCGACAAACTCAGAGTATAGAAGTGTCAGTCAGAAGTCGATCCCTCAACTGTCACGATTCTGTTTGACTCGAGCCCCCTCAAACAGCAACCTGGGAAAGCCAACAGCCTGGGAAAGCCATCGGAAAGCCGTCAGCCTGTTTGAATGTGCAGGTGGGAGCTACGGCTCCACAATCAAGAAAGGGAGCACTGAAGCCTACCTGATCTCGATCATGGAGAAAGGAATGTAGCATTATTTTGTGGGACTCAATGTCCATAAGCATGTCATTGCCTACTGCATCAAAGCAGCGGATGGCGCGATCATTGACGAAGGAAGTATTAAGGCACGCCGTTTTGACATAGACGAATGGGTGCGAAGCATCGCCGGACCTTGGCGCGGTGGCTTTCTGGCAACGATGTTCAGCCACTGGATCTATCGTCGATTGGCACCGCACGCCGCACGTCTGGAGCTGGGCAACCCGGCCCGGATGAAGGCCATCTGCTCGGGCAAGAAGAAG